>CALJOA010000121.1 GCA_937981585.1 uncultured Pirellulaceae bacterium
AGAAGGCTACGAAGAAAAAAGCCAAAAAGAAAAAGGCTACTAAGAAGAAAAAGAAAAAAGCCAAGCGTAAGAAGTAAGGTTTGATTCTTTGACTTGAAAGCCTCGCTTTCTTCAAGTTGAAACAACGAGAAAGGGCCACGCTACGATGTAGCGTGGCCCTAGTTTTGCGCGGTCACAGCTTGACTTGGCTGGTTCCGCCCGGCCAAGTCTCGGCTCGCTGATTTGTCGCGTTTCTGTGGAGGCTGCCTCAACTACTTATCCCAATACTGGCAGCTCCGCCTGAACCGGAGATTTCGCGGCTTTTTCTGCCAGAGAGCTCACCAAGTTGTAGGCAATCTTTTCCAGATACGGGGCGATTTCAGGGTCGTCGAAATTGGCTCCCATTTGTCCGGCGTCTCCGCGCTGTCGTAGCTGGATGTTGATCGGGATCTCGCCCAGAAATTCGATCTTGTCCTGACTCGCATATTCTTTGGCGCCACCCTTACCAAAAATGTCGTACTCTTTGCCGTTGTCGGGGCAGACAAAGCTACTCATGTTTTCGATCAAACCGATCACCGGAATCTTCACCTTGCGAAACATCCCGACGGCTTTGATCGCATCGATCAGCGCGACTTCTTGTGGCGTGCAAACGATGATCGCGCCAGTCAAAGGGAGCAACTGCGAAAGACTTAGCGCGATGTCTCCGGTTCCCGGTGGCATGTCAATGATCAGATAATCCAGATCACCCCAAGCCGTATCGCGCACGAAAGTCGTTACTGCAGAGTGCAGCATCGGACCGCGCCAGATCACGGCTTCTCCTGGCGGGACCATGAATCCGATACTCATCAGTGGAATTCCATCGAAGTCCAGCGGTTGAATTTTGTTTTCCACTTTGGTGACACCACCGCGAACGCCCGTTAGATGAGGAACGCTTGGCCCGTAAACATCGGCGTCCAACAATCCAACCTTACAACCTTGTCGTTTAAGCGCGATTGCAAGGCTCGTTGCAGCGGTGCTTTTTCCCACTCCGCCTTTGCCCGCTGCGATCGCGATAACGGACTTCACCGTTAGTCCGACCTGACCCTTGGGCTGGGCAGGCCGATCGTGCTCGACGATTTCGACGGTAACTTCGTGCTTATCGAAATCAGATTGCAGCGCTTCGACGACCTTTTTGTGAAAGTCGTCCTTGAGCGGGTTGGCGTAGCTGGTCAGACCGACTTTGACGGCGACTTTGGTTTCCGAAGCGTCGACTTCGTGAATTTGTTTCTTGAGTGGACGGCCGGTTTCCGGATCTTTGACTTTGGAAAGGGCTGTTCGAACCTGAGTTTCGAGATTTGGGCTGTCAGACATCTTGCTTGTTCTGAAAAGTTTAATTGGTTGATTGAATGATTCTAAACCGTCACATCGTTTGCGGCAGTGGGCCAAGGCAAATCCGATTCGACCTGCGATTCTAGCGTTCGTTGGCTCACTGTCACCGATTTCAGATGGCGGGCCACAGCCTGAGCCAAGCGATCGACCTGGAGGATTGAGCAACACGAGTATGCGATACCGGCGACTTGCAACAGCCGCCGCCAATGGTAAAGCTCGGAATCTCCAACCGCGAAAAGCTTCAAGTTTCGGGAGTTGTTGGCAAGCATTGATAGTCGCACGCAGAGATTGTCAGCATCATCGACAGGAATTTCGACGATCGCGACGTTGGCATTTTGTCTGGCCGCTTCCCCCTCGATATCGTCAGCGCTAAGCACCCAGCAGAGCGTTGCATTGTCGAAGACTCGCTCGATCACTGAGCACCAGGCTTTTGATCGTGCCAGAACAATGACCTTCGGCTTTCGAGTTTGATTGTTTTTCATCTTCAAGACTTCTCCGAGCTGGGAGTGTCTGTTTCTTCGATCTGCTCAACGATCTCGGAAAAATCGGGGGAGGTAGATTCGAGTTCGAAATACTGGACGCGCCTCAAAAGCTTGGGGCGGCTAATGCCCAAGAGTTTCGAGGCCTTGGTTTTGTTCCCTTTGGCTTGCTTGAGCGCGCGGTCGACAAGCTGTTTTTCAATTCCGGCCAGATAGGAGTCAAGTTGAATTGAAGTTTCGGTTGCAGTCCCTATCCGCATCGCCGAAAGCGCTCCGTGAAACTCATCGGGTAGATCTGCCTGGTCGATCTGACTGTTGGATGTGTTGGCGGCAGCCGCCAGAATAGTTTGATTGAGTTGATCAATATTTTCAGGCCAGTTGAATTCAGCCAACATCTCAAGCGCCGGTTTCGAGAATTCGGAAAGTTGTCGATCGCGCTGAAAGTTGTCACGTTCCAACAGTGCCTGGGCAAGCAGCGGAATATCACGCTGGCGATCGGAAAGGGCTGGCAATTGAATCGTCATCGTTGACAGGTGGAACGCCAGTTCTTTTGAGTAGCTCCCCTGCTCTGCCAGTTTGGTCAAGCTTTGGTTCGACGTCGCGATCGTACGCAGCGGAAAGTCGGGGAGTTGAATGAATCCCAAAAGTTCGCTTTGGCCGGCTTCTCCAAGCCGATCAACGTCAAGCAGCAACAGCCAGTCTTGAACTTGGTCGTTGCCTGAGAATCCGCCAGCGGTTCGGTTTGTGACAAAGTCCTTGATGTTTTGCTGGATCAACTGCTGGTCTGCAATCGAACAATGAACCGGCAACAGATCGGAGCGTGCGGAATTGTCGGAGCGGTCGCGGGCAGTATGGATCGTCCGGGCCAAATGCTCTTTGCCGGTCCCGCGCGGCCCATGAATCAAAAGATCGACGTCCGACCGAATCGCCGTTTCGGCTTGTCGCCGCATTCGGTTGGCGTAAGCGCTGACTCCTACGAGGCTTTCAAGGCAATAGATACGATCAGTCCGAGTTCGAATTTGAGTCAACGCGTCATGAAGCCGCGTTGGATCGGCATGCGCAATGACATCAAGCTTCTCGGGTTCGACCACGTCTCCGCAAATAACCAAAACTCCAGTCAGACCGTCGTCTTGGTTCTGGGCCAGCACGCGGCTGATCGAAGCCGTTCGCCAGACGGCGTTTTGGTTTTTATCGATTGTGGAAACAGCAAGTCGCCGGTTGGGTTGTTCCTGGGGGCTTTGCTCGGGATTGATTTCGGCTTCGAAGAGCGACGGAGGAGGACAAAGCCCCTGAAGCCGATCTTGAAGATCATTGCCTTGAGATTGAGACGCGAACACACATTTGGCGCCTATCAATTGTTCCAGGTCAACGCCGACCCACTGCGCGCACGCTTGGTTGGCATAATTCACGACGTACTCATTGCTGACGAGATACACCGGGGTCGCGGTTCGATCGAGAATTCGCGTCACGAACCGAGAGGTGGTTTTGAATGTTGGTGTGCTCATGAATTAGGCCAGATGTTCTGTGGGCTTCGGCTTAGTCGTTTTGGATTTGGCTTGGATTTGGTTTCGCTCAGTGGGCCAGTTTGGGCTCGGATGGCATTCGGTTGGCATTGCGAATCTCCACCAAGCAATATCATAACCCGACTAGGCTGTGATTTTATGAGCCGTTTTGGGCACTAGCCACGGTTGGTAAATGTCAAAACATAAATTCTCGGGAGGGCGAAGTTCCTACTGAGCCAGCGTCATCTGGCACTTCAAGCTCAGCAGGAGCTTTGCCCTTCCAGGGATGTGAAGCCAAGCCTATTCGTCGGTCGGCTTTTACACGTGCTGACTGAACTACAGAAAAGCCAATGGTTTTGGTATATTCAGCGCTGCAAGCAATTCACACTTGAGTTTAACGTCTTGAAGTGAGCCCCGGCGTATGTCGCGCGAGAAGATACTTACCAACACACCGGCCAAAGAAGATGACGATCCAAATTTACGGCCAACCAAATTGGCCGAGATGGTTGGTCAGCGCGACGTGATCGAGCGGTTGCAGATTGCGATCCAGGCCGCGCGGCAACGCAAGGACGTACTGGGCCACATTCTTTTTGATGGTCCGCCCGGGCTGGGCAAGACAACGTTTGCTCATTGCATTCCGGCGGAGTTGGGAGTGCCGGTTGACTTCCTGTCCGGGCCGAGTCTCAAAGCCCCTAAGGATCTGGTTCCCAGTTTGACCAACCTCCGTCCCAATCAAGTCTTGTTCATCGACGAGATCCACCGAATTCCCAAATCAGTCGAAGAGTACATGTACACGGCGATGGAAGACTTTCGAATCGATATGATTCTCGGCGAAGGCATTAACGCCCGGACGCACAATTTCAAGCTTCGCCCGTTTACGTTGATCGGAGCCACGACTCGAGCTGGAATGCTAACCGGACCGCTGCGTGATCGTTTTCAGATCCGGGAGCATCTTGGCTTTTATTCGCTTGAAGACCTCGAGGAGATCATTCGCCGCAACGCTGATAAACTAAAAGTCGAAATTACCGACGAAGCGGCCGCCGAGGTTTCGCTTCGCAGTCGCAGCACGCCCCGAATCGCCAACAATCGTTTGCGTTGGGTTCGTGACTACGCCCAGTCGCGAGCCGAAGGCATCATCACTCTCGACGTAGCTCGCGACGCGTTAAAGATGGCCGAGATCGACGGGCTGGGACTTGATCGACAGGACCGGCGTTACCTCGACACG
>CALJOA010000122.1 GCA_937981585.1 uncultured Pirellulaceae bacterium
CGTCCCTTCATGTCGTCGTTGGGAATATCGACGGTGCTGGTTGTCGATTCAGAAGTCTGACTGGCCGCATATCGCTGCGTCGTCATCATCAAAATCTCGCGGGACTTGACTTCGCAGATTTCCTGCATCTTCTTTTCGTGATTGAGGATCCGGCCACCAACTTCGTCGTCGAGTTCGTCCTCAAGCAACTTCAATAACCGGTTGGTCGCTTCTTCCTTGCTCAATCCAGTCATCTGATGAAGCTCTTTGCGTTGTTTGGCCAGAACGTCGCCAAGATCTTTTTCGGTTTCGGTAACCTGTTCAAGTTTGACCTTCAACCGGTTCTGAGACGACTCAATAAACTGCTCCTGCTTTTTCAGATCTTCGCCCTGCTGATTGAGAGCCGTCTCACGTTTGTCGAGACCACGTTCGCGCTGGTGAATCTCTTCGCGAGATGCGCTGAGTTTTCGTTCGGCGTCGGCTTCGCTTTTGAGCTTCAGTTCTTTGATCGCTATTTCAGAATCACGGATTTTGTTGTCGGCTTTTCGCTGAGCTTCGTCAAGAATCAACTGTGCCTTTGCCTTCGCACCTCGACCGATCAGCAGGGAATAGAGGACAAGCGATCCCCCTCCGAGCAGCAGGCCGCCCAAGCCGAATATAATTTCGGTATTTGACATCCCAATCATTTTCCACCGCTTCCTATCTGGAAGTGACGGCAAACCTCTAACGCAATCGGGAAAAGAAAATCAGGCTAGTTAATCCGGCCAATGATCTCGGGGCGGCCTATTACCGCCTCGGTCAAAAGGATTAATGCTCCAGCCACTGGACCGATTCGAACTCTCAGCATCGCAGAATGACTGAACACTCCTTACCCGCCACTGAAGCCATAGGGCATCAGGCAGTTGCTGAACCGAAACGGAAACCCATCCAACCAAAGGAAGCCAAAAAGCGAGGTCGATCAGATGATTATCACGAAATCGTTGATCTCGTGAACCAGCTCCCGTCTTCGCTATGGAAACTCTGCGCACGGCGGGGGAAAGCCGCAAAAAGACGCTCAGGATGATATAAATCAAATCCATGGCTTACCAAGGTTGAATCAACTGGGAACAAATAGAACGTTACCAACCTAATTCAATTTTCTTGCTCATCCGACTTGCGACACCAATGAAGGTTGCGTCACCAAGTCTGCTGTTAAACTTAAATTTACTTACATTTCTTCAAGCGATCACATCGCTTGCCGATCCCCATTCTAACACAAACAACTTGCGGCACAATTAAGGCCAAATCAGTCAATCCGGGTAAAACAAACTGCTTTCAGTGGGAACGAACATTCAAACAAGCAAAGATTCTTTCGATCGTTCGTCTTTACCGGCGTTGGTTGAGGCAATTGAAAACGATTTCGGCTATCAATCCTGGCGACAAATCAAGACGATTATCGCAGTTTCAGGAGGCCCCGATAGTGTTGCGCTACTTAGAGGTATGCTCGACGTTGTTGAACGCAATGGAGATCAACCCGAAAATCTCATCGTGGCTCACGTCGATCACGGTTTGCGCGGGTCAGAATCCGATGCTGACGCGAAATTCGTGGAAGCGCTGGCCAAGAAGTTCGGACTTGAGTTTGTCTTGGCCAATTCGATTGCGCTGGCTCCAATTCGCACTGACGATTCCCAATACCTCGCCACGAAACAGAACTCGAACGAGCCCCTCCTAGTTCCATCCGAAGAAAGACTGAGGAATTTCCGGTACGACAATTTACTCGCAACGGCAACACGACTGGGAGCGCGCTACATTGTCACTGGGCACAACCTGAACGACCAGATCGAGACGATCCTGTTCAGAATCTTCCGTGGGACTGGGCTCGCAGGACTAGCCGGAATTCCACCAGTACGTCTGGGCAACCCATCGGTGACTATCGTCCGTCCATTGCTCAAGACCCGTCGCGCGGAAATCGAGGCTTTCTTAGCCGAGATCAAACAGGACTTTCGAGTCGATAGCTCCAACTCGAGCCCCAACTATCAGCGTAACTATCTTCGCAACGAGTTGATCCCATTGATTGAATCTCGTTTTGGCTCGGGGCTCGAACAGGCTTTGTTACGACTGGGCTGCCAAGCTGTCCAAGCCAACGAGTTTATCGAATCGCAGGCCGAGCGAATTGGTAAAGCCATCATTGGCATTGCGCCAGACTCAGTCGAGCTGGACTGCACTCCGCTCCAAAGCGAGCCACCGATTCTCATCCGACAATTCCTGGTTGGAATCTGGAGCAAGCAAAATTGGCCCCGCCAAGCGATGGGGTTTGAGTGGTGGGACAAAATTTGCTCAACCATCGGCACAAAGCAATCTGAGAAACAAAGCCCTCAAGTGCTCAACTTGCCTGGCGAAATCAGATTCTCGCGAAATGGCGATCGAGCAACGTTCACTCGAGAACCGAAGCAGTCGTGCTGATTGCCACTCCCGGGCGGGCGGGTCTCTATTGAATCAGTGACCAACGGCAGGGCCGGTGGTATGAGGACTTAGGGGCAACCAAAAGCGAACGGCGCTGGCCTGCGTTTGCTCGGGCGGGCGAAGCTGGGCTGAGAGCCGGCGTCACTTGGCACTTCAAGCTCAGCAGGAGCTTCAATCAAATTCATGCCTTCTGATTAACCAACCTTGCCGCCCACAAAGCAACAGAGGAGCTTATCCCTATTTGCAGAGGCCAACAAAAAACACTGCTGCCAAAAAGCTTGGACAGCAGTGTAATGAATTACAAAATCAGCCGACTGATTAGTGAGCGGCTTTCTCTTCTGCCGTGGGCCGCTTGAAACCGACCAATAGCAACAGATACAGAATAGCCATTGTCGCAGGGACGATGGCGGTATAACGAATCGCCATTCGAGATCCGTGCATACGAGCTTCGCCAACGGGCCCAGCATCAGTTTCAGCGAACTGCTTGTTGGTAGCCCACCACTCAGATTGCTCCCGCAACCCCTTTAGCCCGTCTTCCTTGATTCGCTCACCAGCGATTGCTACGTCCGCCAACATCTTCTCGCCATTGTCGGCCAACATACCGGCCTTGGCACCATCAATACCGGTGATCTTTGGAAAGACAAGAAAGCCGTTCTCATTGGGCGCCTTGACTCGCTCATACGTCTCGGCTGCCTTTTCTTGAATGTACTGCGAAGCAAAGTAGTCCTGCTTGTAACCAATACCAGGTCCACCAAGATAACCCGCCGACAACATTCCAATACATCCCAGCAACGCCATTGCCAGGGTTGCACTTTGCGGAAACCGCTCGCCGACAACGCCAAGCATCGTTGGCCAGAGGAATGTCTTTCCCAACGCGTAAACAGTAGCAGCAAAGAACATGAAGGGCACGCTAGTACCGATACTGATCAGATAGAGGCCCAATGCTCCAATAATTGCGCTGACAAAAAGCAATCCAAGCGACGAAATCTTGTGAACAATCGGACCAGCGAAAAATCGCAAGGCTGTCATCAACAACGAAGTGTAGATAAACAGCGTAGTACCGAGAAACGCACTCTTCATGATCGCGCCTGTAATCGCGTTGATCCAACTATCTGTTCCCAGCTCTACGTAACCGACACACGCATGGGCGACGAGCAAGAGTATGAAAAACGGCCCGGCAATTCTGGCAAACATGCCGCCATAGGAAATTGCCCCTTCCTGCGCCGCAGTCTTGGGGAATTTTTCCTTAAGGATGATCAAGCCATAAATGACAACGGGAATCAGAAACGCCGCCATCAAAATTTCCCAGGCGATGCTTCCAGCAAGGAACGCGATCAAGCCACCGATCACCAAACCAGCAGGCCAACCGGCATGGAGGATATTCAAGTAGTGCGTTTTCTGTTTCGGATACAACGCCGAAGTAAGCGGGTTAATTACGGCTTCGCATATTCCTTTTCCAACAGCAAAGATGAACATCGACCAGAACATCAGCATGTAACAAGCGTCTTTGCCGGAGGCGTTGAACACCGAAGT
>CALJOA010000123.1 GCA_937981585.1 uncultured Pirellulaceae bacterium
TTGACGAGCTGCTCGAGTGGGCGGACAAAAACGCGGCCAGTTGATTGCCTTCAGTTGGCTTGGCTGTCACTTCAATCTGAAGTGACTACTGAGTAGCACGGCTGTCCCAGCCGTGAACAAGCGGCAAAAACACGGCTGGGACAGCCGTGCTACTATACGAATCCAATCGCTTCATCACTGCGGCTGATTCACTTCAACAGCAACTCGATTTTGTCGGCTTTTCCATTTGATTTGGCAAGCGCGAGGGCCGTCATCTCAACACCGTTCTTGAGTGACTTGTCGGCTCCGCTGTAGACCAACGCCTTGACTGCTTTGACGTGCCCTCGGTAGGCGGCCTTGTGAAGCGGTGTCCAACCGTCAGAGTCGGCGACGTTGGGGTCGGCACCGCCTTGGAGCAAGGCGACAACAGCCAATTCGTGTCCGTTCCAGGCAGCAGCGTGTAGCGGCGTGTAACCCGATGTGGTGATCGATTGAGCAACCTTCATTCGCTCCAACAACAGCTTGATCACCTTGGGATCTCCGCTCCAAGCGGCTAGGTGCAACGCCGAATGACCGCTGGAATCAAGCTTTGTTGTATCGGCACCCGCCTGTAGCAATGCCTCAGCGACGGTGGCTTCACCTGCCGTCGCCGCGATCAGCAGCGCCGTGGCTCCATCGTTGTCGGGATGATCAAGGATTGCCCCGTTGGCAATCAACAACTCGACCATTTCAGGGTTTCCATTGGCCGCAGCAACCAGCAGAGGAGTCCGTCCTGCGGAATTCGATTCATTGACATCAAGTTGAGCGGTGGTTTCTTTGGACAACAAGCGTTTGGCGGTTTTGATCAGGCCGTTTTGCGCCGCCCAATGGAGCAGGGACCCTTGAGCAAGTTTGATGTCAAGCTCCTCAGTCCGATCGACCAATAATTCAACCGCAGCGTAAAAGTCTCGGCTGGCTGCCAATGCCAACGGCGTCTGACCTTCCTTGTTCTTCGCGTTCGGATCGGCTTTCGCCGCCAACAGCGTGGCAACAGCATCGCTAAATCGCTTGGTCGCTTTTTCATCATGACGGCCAAACGCGTTTCCGCCAACTTGGGCGATGGAGTGCAGTGGTGTCTGACCAAGTTGATTGACAACATTTACCCTGGCGCCACCGTCAACCAACGCTTGAATCGTTCCAGCATCTCCCAACGTGGCAGCAGCACTGACCAGCGACCGATCGCCGTTGCCGAATCTCTGCCCGTCAATTTCGACATTCGGATCGGCCCCGCGATCAATCAATGCTTTGACGAACTTTGGATTCTGCGCAAACACAGCCAAAGCAAGCGGCGTCAACTTTTGCTGATCGACCAAGTCGACGTTGTCGAACTTGGACAACAATGTCTGAAACGTTTTCGCTCCAACCTCGGAGTCCCAAGCCGAATGGGCATGACTGGCTTGGCAGACCAAATGGAGTGCCGTCTGATTCTGCCGATTTGTGGCCAGTGGATCGGCTTCCCGGGACAACATCTCGGCCGTTAGCTCAGGGGAAATCATACACGCCGCCAAAAGCGGTGTGTTGGAATTGTTGTCCTGATGACTCAAATCGGCTCCCGCAGACAGCAGTTTTTTCGCGGCCTCGATATTGTTGTAGTAACAAGCGATGTGAAGCGCGGTCTGCTTGTTTGAGTTTTTGTGATTGATGTCGGCACCCTTCAAGATCATTAAGTCGATCAATCTCACGTCAGGACTTCGATACATGATGACATACATCAAACTGGATGCTTTTTGTCGACCATCTGCTTGATTAATATTTTCAGTCTTGGCCAGCACCGATTCGACGATCTTTGGCCGCCGTAGAGTAAGCGCGAACTGTAGTGGCGTTTGTTTTTGCCGGTTGAGCGTGTTGGTGGGAGCACCAAGCTCCAACAGCAGGTCGACAATTTCGCCTTGGCCAGATTGAATTGCATCGAATAAGGGCGACTGTTTGGTTCGAGAGTCATCCTTGGTCAACAAGCTTGGATCTTTCTCGACCGCTGCGCAGATCCCCGCCAGATCTTTCTTGGCCATCATCGTAGAGAGCTTTTGCGGTTTCTGAGCTTGAACTTGTTGCACTGTCAGACCAGCCAGAAGCAGGATCGCAAGCAACGCGGCCAGAGACGCTCTGAAGAAAATCGGAGTGCTGGACAATAGTGATCTCATTGGGTCCTCACAAATGCGGCTTGATAACGACGACTGTCGACCAGTTTAGCAAACTTTGATCCAAGGCACTAACAATGTCGCCGTAAAAGACAAATACGTGAGCCGGACTACGAAATTAGTATCAACGCGGTGAACCGAATAAGAATATCGGATTCTCGATTAAGCGATAACTCGCCTACTCGGGATCGCTGATCTTGAGCAAGAGCTCCGCCAATCTGGCTTGTGCATCCAGCACTTTTTGCCACTGCTTGTTGGTCAGCACGATTCGGTTGAGGCGTGGATCAATCTCAACATCAGACACGACGCTTCGCAAATGCATGTGCAGGAACTCGATGACTTCCGATAGCTGCGCCGCTTGACCAGGTGACATTCGCTCGGGAAGCCGCGGAGGGTCGAGGCCCAAAAGTGCCAACTGGTAGTTCGGATCGTCTTGCCAATCTCCTTGAACCGCCAAGTCGCCAGATGCACGAGAAGCCTTGGAGTCCAAGCCCAGTGCACGATTGGCACTGCTGAGTCGTTCCAGCCGCTCGTTGATCTCAACCCGCGTGCCGAAAATGAGCGTACTACGACCTACCGAAATCAAATCACCATGCCGAAGGATTCGTAGCCGAACGTCTTCGTTGTTGACTCGCGTGCCGTTGGTGCTTTCAAGGTCCGTAAGCACCAAATCGTCGTGGTCTTTTTGGATCTTCAGATGAAATCGACTGATCCGCTCATCATTAAGCTGGATCGTATTCCCTTCTTCGCGGCCGATTGTTACGGGGACTTCAATGTCCTGATAGATCTTGCCGCGGTCGGCGCCATCCAAGACTCTTAAAGTTATCGCTGCCATTGAATCAGGCCTTGAGTAAACGCGGTGGGAGATAGGTAACGAGCCAGTAAGCACTCATCCAACATTCAAACATCGCTGAACAATCGAACCGACTTGCTTCCATGTTGATGGCTCTTCAAGTATATCACAAGGCGTATATGGCGGGGCGAAAACCGACCTAAAACCCGCTTCATAAAACCTGCCTGTTTTAATTAACGCAGATATGAGGGCGATACCAAGGCTTCTGAGATCGGCTTGTCGGTTTTTACCAGCTTTCGGAAGTAGCCAAGAACGCTGGCGTGAAAGATTGGCATCCGTTGGGCCAAAAAACATTCGAAACAGAATTGTTATTTTCCGGCCTTGCCTGTTGAAATAAAAACGAAAAATCGTATCCTTTGTTTGGCCCCGAAGTCTTCTTCATGGCCGCAAATGCACCCGTGGCTCAATTGGATAGAGCATCGGTCTTCGGAACCGAGGGTTGGAGGTTCGAATCCTCCCGGGTGTACTTTTCTTCTTTTCCCCGCGTTTCATTGCTCGCCGTTCTTGGGAAAACGCTGCCTTTGCTCTCCCGCCCTCGCTTTGCTGCGGGCAAGCCGCTTGAACAGCAAAGGAATCAAGATGATAAGTGAACCGAAAAACATATGCTTTCTGACTTATCCCTTCAATCAACTCCTACCGATTCTGCATGTTTGAACAAACCTTCAGGAACATCGACGACATCCTTCACAAAGACGCTGGTTGCGGATCGGAGCTGGATTACGTCGAGCAAACATCATGGGTTCTGTTCCTGAAGTACCTCGACGACTTCGAGAAAGACCGCCAGGACGCCGCCGAACTCAAAGGCGAAGACTACTCGCCGATCATCCAAAAGAAGTACCGCTGGGAAGCATGGGCGGCACCCAAGAAGAAAAACGGCGAAATCGACCATCACAAAGCCCTCACCGGCGACGACCTAGGCGACTTCGTCAACGATAAGCTCTGGAAGTACCTCTCCAAATTCAAGCATACCGCTGATAGCCCCAACACCATTGAATACAAGATCGGTGAGATCTTCGGCGAGCTAAAGAACCGCGTCCAATCCGGCTACAACCTCCGCGAAGTCATCAACCGAGTCGATGAGTTGCGATTCCAAACCAGTGCTGAAAAGCACGAGATGTCGCACCTGTACGAAGACAAAATCAAGAACATGGGCAACGCGGGTCGCAACGGTGGCGAATACTACACGCCTCGCCCGCTGATCCGAACCATCGTCCGGGTCCTCGCCCCGCAAATCGGCCAGACCATTTACGACGGAGCCGCTGGATCATGCGGCTTTCTGGTCGAAGCCTTCGACTACCTCAGCGACCCAGCCAACAGTAAAGACAAAGACGGCAAGAAGAAAAAGAGCCTGTCTGTTGCCGATCGTCGCAAGCTCCAGCAAAAGACCTTCTACGCCAAGGAAAAGAAATCGCTAGCCTACATCATCGGCACGATGAACATGATCCTGCACGGCATCGAAGCCCCCAACATCGTCCACACCAACACGCTATCGGAAAACATCGCCGACATTCAGGAGCGAGACCGCTACGACATCGTGATGGCTAATCCCCCGTTCGGCGGCAAAGAGCGAGCCGAGGTGCAACAGAACTTTCCGATCAAGACGGGCGAGACGGCGTTTCTGTTCCTGCAGCACTTCATCAAAATCCTCAAAGCGGGCGGTCAGGCGGGCATTGTCATCAAGAACACGTTCCTGTCCAACAGCGACAATGCGTCGGTCAGTCTGCGGAAGGAGTTGCTGGAAAACTGCAATCTGCACACCGTCCTCGACTTGCCCGGCGGCACGTTCACGGGAGCCGGAGTGAAAACGGTGGTGCTGTTTTTTGAGAAGGGCAAACCGACGAAGGACGTTTGGTTTTATCAACTGAATCTCGACCGGAATCTGGGCAAGACCAACCCACTCAACGAAGACGACCTTGCCGAGTTTGTGAAGCTGCAAAAGAAGCGATCGGCGAGCGAGAATTCGTGGAAAGTCAAAGTCACTGACATCGACGCCGAGACGTTTGATTTGTCGGTGAAGAATCCGAACCGTCAGGATGAGACGGTGCTGCGAGAGCCGGAAGTCATTTTGGAGGAGATGGAGTCGCTCGACGCCGAGGCCGCCGAAGTTCTGGAAACGATCCGAGGTTTGGTATGAGCGAAGACGCAACTTCGCTGCCAGATCATTGGATTGAGGCAGTCATCGAAGATCACATCGACTTCATCGACTATCGCGGGAAGACGCCCGAAAAGATCGAAAGCGGAATGCGTCTAATTACGGCGAAGAACGTCAAGAAAGGCTTTCTTCAATTGGAGCCGCGAGAATTCGTTGATCCCGCGATTTACGAAGATTGGATGACGCGAGGAATTCCGAACAAAGGGGACGTGCTATTCACGACAGAAGCCCCTTTGGGAAACGTTGCCCAACTCGACACTGATGAAAAGGTCGTTTTTGCTCAACGCATTATCATCATGCAGCCCGACCCAGAGGTTTTGGATTCGACTTTCGTGAAGTACATGCTGCTCTCTGGTTTTATGCAGCGACGGATACAAGACAAAGGGACGGGAGCGACTGCTAAAGGCATCAAGTCAAAGTTGCTCAAGAAGATACCGCTTGCGTTCCCCGATACGGTCGCCGAACAAAAGCGGATCGTGTCGATCTTGGATGAGGCGTTTTCGGCGATCGCCAAGGCGAAAGAAAACGCCGAGAAGAATCTCGCCAACGCCCGCGAGCTGTTTGAAAGCTATCTCAATCGCGTCTTCACCCAACAAGGCCCCGGCTGGCAGGAGCCAGAAATTCAAGAGCACATTGAGTTCATCGACTATCGTGGCAAAACTCCGAAGAAGATCGAAAGCGGTATGCGGCTGATTACTGCAAAGAACGTGAAGAAGGGATTCCTCCAACTCAAACCGCAAGAGTTTGTCGATCCGGCCATCTACGACGAATGGATGACGAGAGGGATACCTCAAAAGGGCGACGTTCTCTTCACTACCGAGGCTCCACTTGGCAACGTCGCTCAACTCGACACAGCAGACAAGGTTGTGTTCGCCCAACGTATCATCATCATGCAACCCGATCACGAGAAGATCGACCCAACTTTTTTGAAGTTCGCGTTGCTGTCCTCTGCAATGCAGCAACGAATTCAAGACAGAGGAACTGGAGCGACCGCGAAAGGCATCAAATCAAAACTGCTCAAGCAAGTACCCATACCGTTTCCCGGTTCATTGAAAGAACAACGCGAACACGTTGAAGTTTTCGAGTCGCTATGGGCCACCCGAAATCGACTTGAAACCATCTACACCAAAAAGCTGGCCAACCTCGACGAACTCAAACAATCGCTTCTTCAAAAAGCCTTCACCGGCCAACTCACTACCCAACTTGCGGAGGCTGCCCTATGAAAACGGACAGTCAAAAAGCCGTCATCGAAAGCGTCAGCGGCAACATCTTTGACTCAAAAGCTGATGCGATCGTGAACGCGGTCAATTGCGTTGGTGTCATGGGAAAGGGACTGGCATTGGAACTCAAAAAACGGTTTCCTGAAAACTTCAAGATCTACAAAGAATCCTGTGCGAATCAGGAACTGCGACCAGACAATGTCTTAACCTATAACAACGGAGAACTTGGGAAACCACGGTTTATCATCAATTTCCCCACGAAAGATCATTGGAAACAACCGAGTGAAATCGGCTACATTGATTCTGGACTAGAATCGCTTGCTGATGCGATCCGCAAGCACAACATTTCATCAATCGCCATTCCTGCTTTGGGCTGTGGATTGGGCGGTTTGGATTGGGACGACGTTCGCCCTCGCATTGTCGAAGCCCTTTCGCCGATAATGGATTTGAAGGTCTATATTTACGATCCAAAACCCCATTTGTAATTGCGCCACTTGCACCAGCGCAGAGGTTCCAGAACATGAAAATGCAGAAGCACAACATCAGCCTTGAAAGTGAACAGCACTTTGATGGTCGCTTGCCGACGCAGCATCTTGGCTACTTGATGGCCAACATGCCCGTTGCGATTCGCGGAGCTGTTTCGATGGCATTCCGAAATCGAAGTAAGTCAAAAGGGCCTACCCCTAAGTGGCTCCGCGAGGCCAGCGATCTTCGATTTACTGGGCACGGTGGAAACGCGGTAACACATCTCAATTTCGAGTTGCCCACGTTGAGCGACGCCGCCGAGGAAATCTACTCTCAGCAGTTGCTGTTTGAATCTGATCGGCCAAATGAAAAACTGACGGGACTGGATTTGCTGATTGATGTATTCGACGAAATTGACGCGAGCAAGTCCGACAGTGGTGCGTTTGATCCGCAACTATTAAGGCAAGTTTCCAAGTTCCAGCGATTCTTCAAATCCGGTCCGTTTACTGGCTTTCGTCTGTTTGGCAGCAAGGCGTCGTCCAAAAAAGAGATTCTGGTCAATTCGGACACGATGGAGAACTCGGTTCAGCTTTATGGAAAGACTCCTATGCCGCAGCGAGTGAGAATCGTTGGTAGTTTAGATGGCATTGAAGCAAGTACTCAACGTTTTTCACTGCTGCTTGATTCTGGGGAACGAGTCACAGGAGTTTTCCCAGAAGAGAGTTCGGACCAGCTTCAGAAGCTGTGGCGCAACCGCGTGCTCGTGATGGGAAAGGCTGTCTTTCGAGCGTCGGGTAACCTATTACGAGTGGAGGCCGAATCTATTGATTGCGGTAAAGACTCAGCAGCTCTATTTTCAAGACCCCCAATGCCAACCAAAAGTAAGCTGGATCCGCAACGTCTTCGGAAGTTGCAAGGATCCCGCAGTGGAATGTCGGCGATCATGGGGAAATGGCCGGGTAATGAAACTGAGGAGGAAATCGGGCGGGCGTTGGAGCAGATTTCATGACGATCGGTCCCGCTGATTTAATCTTGTTGGATACAAATGTTTTGGTTCATTGGATTCGTCAAAACGATACCGGCATTCAATTGCGTGACACATTCGGCTTGCACCTGCGGCTGGATCGCCCGCTTTACTCGACAGTCGTAGAAGGCGAATTAAGAGCTTTGGCCGCCATTTGGAAGTGGGGCCAGAAGAAGCTGGAAACGCTGGACGAACTACTGTCAGAGTTAGTTCGCGTCGATGCTGGCCTGCCGGATGTCGTTCAAGCCTACGCCGACATTTATGCCGCAGATCAGGCTGGAGGCCACAATACTGGGCAAAACGACATGTGGATTTCTGCAACTGCGAAGGCAGCGGGGGCTGTTTTTTTGACATGCGATGATGATTGCATATGGATGAACCCCAGTCTTGTCTCGGTTTACCATTTCCCAACGGTGAAATCGAAATGAGGGGTCACGTAACCAAAGAAGACGGGCAGGATTACGACGCCGCTGGAGACGACGAACGCGAACGCAAAGAACGCCCCAAAGTCATTAAGATCAAGCTGCCCGATGGCAAGGTCCGCCAAATCCAGTCAATGACTTCGACTCACTTCATTGGCCCTGACGGTACGCCCTTGTCCGCTGAGCAATTCGTCACTTATCTATTTGGTCAGTTGCCAGAGTTCTATTCATCAGAACAAGAGTTGCGTGAAATCTGGTCCAAGCCATCGACACGCAAAGCGTTGCTGGAGCGATTGGATGAAGCTGGCTATGGAATCCCCACGCTGAAGGCGCTACGTGAGCTCATTGCCGCACCGACAACAGATTTGTTCGATGTCCTTGAATATGTCTCTTACGCAATCTCGCCCGTTACCCGCGCTCAAAGGGCAGCTCTGGCTGAGTCAAAAGCCTTTCAGGATCTTTCGGAACCTGAGAAAGAGTTCGTTGAGTTTGTGCTTTCCCGCTACGTCGATTCGGGCGTCGAATCACTGAGCCTTGATTTCCTGCCAGACTTACTTGAGATCAAGTACGACGCCATCCCCGATGCGACCAAAGTGCTGGGCAGTATCCAGAAGATTCGCCAGGTCTTTATCGAGTTTCAAAAGTTTCTCTATGATTCGCTTGCTGGTTAGGTTGTAGAGATCTTGCCCTTAACTGGTCTTCAATCGAAAAGGTAGATGATGGCAAAGTTCAAAATTGTAGGAACGCTTACCTTTCCTATTACTTCAAGCGACATCGCAGCAAGTACTACGAACACTTGCAGGCGATCAGAGACGACGGAGCGTGGGAAGAATGGCTGGCATTTTTCTTACGAGGTGTCATCCAGGTTAGTAAGCAGGCAACCGAAACGGCTCGGCGAATTCTTGCGCTCCGCGAAGGTCACCGCCAAGCGATTACTGATGCTCTGCCCCGAACCGCTGCCAACGGCCACCGATTGCTTGAACATCTTTACGAAAAGCCAATTGTCTCAGTCAACGATGTGCAAGAACTCAACAGAACTGCTTATCCCGCGGCAAATGACCTGGTAACGCGATTCAATGAACTTGGGATTCTTCATGAATTCACCGGGCAAACTCGAAACCGCAAATTCAACTATCGGGAGTACATTCAGCTCTTTAACGACAACGCGGAAGCTGACAAATGAATGAATCCGAAACACGAGCTGAACTCATCGACCCTGCGCTTGCCGCTGTTGGGTGGGGAGTCGTAGAGGATTCCCGTATTCGTCGAGAGTTCCAGATCACCGCTGGTCGAATTCAGCCAGGTGGTCAACAAGCAAAGCAACTAAAAGCCAACTATGGTCTGGTCTAGTCGAGGCAAGAAACTGGCAACCATCGAAGCGTTGCTGGAGCGATTGGATGAAGCTGGCTATGCAATCCCCACGCTCAAGGCGCTACGTAAGCCCATTGCCGCACCGGCAACAGATTTGTTCGATGTCCTTGAGTTACCAGTGCGAAAAAGTCCGACCGCCTTGTGTTGTTAGTCAGGCGGGTTGTCCCCATTTGCCAATCTATCTGGGAATAATTCGCAATCTACAAAGAAATCTTCGAACTGGTGTCCCCGGGACCTGTAAAACGGTTGATCCTGACATAGCGAGAGTTAAAGTAATCGCTTGCCAACATCGCGACGCCTTGTGAACCATAAGGCAGTCTCGATTTCACCCGAGCAATCCCCCTCACTAAAGAGGATGTTGACATTTCCACGATCGAGTTCATTTATCGGTACCTACGACTATGGCTATTGACGCTTGTTGTGTCATTGGCTGTGGCGATCGTGTTGCTTATCGGCCTGCCTCGCAAATACGCATCTGAAGCGAAGTTGATGGTGAAGATTGGACGGGAGAGTGTTTCACTCGATCCCACCGCGACTACCAGTCAAACCTTAACGATGCAGAAAACGCAGGAAGAGGAGATCAACTCAGCACTTGAAATCGTGTACGGTCGTCGAATCAAAGAGGCGGTAGTCGACAAGCTTGGTATTGATAACATCCTCTCTGGCAGGTTTACCGGTGCCGAGGAATCTGGCAAGCCGAGACGAACTAGTCGGATCAAGCAGCCCCTACGTAACGCGATGGACTCAGCCAGTGACTTCCTTTTGGACATAGGCATTCGCGATCAAGTTTCAGATCGCGAAAAAGCCATTATCCATCTTGACGAGCGCGTTCACGTCTCTGCCCCCAAGAAGTCTCGGGTCATTAGCATATACTCAGAAGCCAAGTCTCCAGAGATGGCTCAGGCGATAGCCAACGCAACTAGCGAAGCTTATGTGCAAGAGCATATGAAAATCTCGCAAACTGAAGGGTCGTACGAGTTCTTCGAAAACGAAGCAGCCAAGACAGCTTCACAGGTTGATGCAGCGAAGCTTGCGATGGCTGAGTTCATGTCGCAGAGACAGATTGTTTCTGTCGATTCCAATCGAGAGTTGCTAAAGAACGCTTGGAACGAAATTCTGGCAAACATCTTGAAACTGGAGAATGAAGAAAGAGAGCTGGCTGCAAGGTATTCAAAGAGACACCCTGATCGCATGGTCGTGATGGAGCAGTTAGCCGCTGCTCGCGCTGCCTTAAGTCGAATCAGGCTGCCAGGTGTGACCGAGGATAAGAACTCGACTGTGTTGGCGAATTTTGAGGAAGAGGATGCGGCGTTAGAGGAGGGTGAGGAGTTTTCTGTACTCGAGGACCCGAGTGCATTGGCGACAAGCGATTCCGACATGGTTTCGAAAATCGAGTCGCTCATCTTGTCCAACAATGAGCTCGAACGATATCAAGAACGCGTGCAAACACTCGAGACTCAACTGGCGATACATCGAGGCAAGCTCGAAGAAGCAAGGCTGATAAAGGAACAAAAAGAGAGCAACATCTCTAACATAACTATTTTTCAATCGGCCACTTTGAACCAAAAACCGATTGCCCCAAACAAACCACTCGTTGGCTTGGGCGCGCTGTTTATCGGTTTTTGCCTCGCAGGTGCATTCGCATTATTTCGGGATGTTGCTTTTCGAAGAAAGCGGCTTTTCAGTGCAAGTGATGTAGAGCGCGGGCTGAAAGTGCCAGTGGTTGCACGATTGTCTGCTGATCGCGATGGACGCCGAAAGACTCTGAAATCGAAAAGTTCACTGCGCAGGCTACGAAATGAGTGTTGTGATGTTGTTCACCGGTTCGTTCAATTGAACCACCGACAGTCCCATGACAAGGGGTTGGTAGTTGGTGTTTTGGCGTTCGACGCTGGGAATGGCGGTAGCACTGTCGCTGCGGCCTTGGCCACAAGTTGTTCGGATGACTTTGGAATCAGAACTTTGTTGGTCGACGCCGACAGGAAGAATCGCTCCGTTTCACAGCGATTCAGCCTCAATGGTTCGCCCGGCTTGTACGAGATTGCCAAAGAGGGGGCGGCGATGGAGGAGAGTTATCAAAGATCGACACTTTTCGATTTAACTCTTGTCTCAAGCACCAACAAAAATAAAACCGATTCGGCGCTCGGAGCGTTGTCAGCGCCCGATGTTCTGGGGCAGCTTTCTAGTCTAAGTGAAGAATTTGAAGTTGTGATCGTTGATTTGCCTCCTGCGACTTCTTCAGATTCTTTGGCATCCATGGCGCCTTTAATGGACTACGTACTACTAGTTGCCGAGTCAGGAAGCACACAATTCAAGAGTGCAGTCAACGTACTTAGAAAATTCGAAAACAGTGACTCAGAAGTGCTTGGTGTCATCCTTAACAAGTTCCGGCATGAGTTCCCTTGGCAGAGACGTGGTGGCACAGAATGACACAGGCGACACAAATTAAAAACGAAATAAACAAAGGAGATTGCGATGAGCTTGACGCCATCGACTCCGAAATGCAATTGCCAAATATCGAAACAAAGACGTCAACTCGCAGCAAGCGACTCACGGACTTGCTGGGTGCAGGGTTGCTGCTGATTCTACTGTCTCCACTTTTGGCTGCGGTCGCGTTATACATAAAAATGGTATCCCGGGGGCCAGCTCTTTATATACAAACAAGAGTTGGTCACGGCGGCGACGACTTCCGCATCTACAAATTCCGAACAATGCATGATCGTGGTCATGCACGAGATCGCACACATCGTGAATACGTTGCTGGCCTGGCGGCGGGCAACAAAGTTCTCGCCAAACCGCAGCACAAAAACGAACTCATCCTCGGCGGCAAGCTACTACGTTCGCTCTCGATCGACGAATTGCCGCAGCTTTGGAACGTCCTCAAGGGTGAAATGTCGCTTGTGGGACCAAGACCCGACTTGCTTGGCTTAAGCGACTACACGCCCGAACAACTGCGGCGGTTCGAAGTGCTTCCCGGCATCACAGGGCTTTGGCAGATCAACGAGAAAAATGATCTTACATTCAACGACATGATTGAATTGGATCTCGAATACGTCGACACACGAACTCTCTTGCTCGACCTGAGAATTATCTTTTGGACGGCATTCAGTGTGATCAGGACAGCGAATTCCTAAACGCCGTCTCGGCAGAGGAATTCGATCCGACAAATCTCTTCGACAATACTTTTTTGCAACTTTGATTTTCAACTTGGGCTATAGCATGACAAGAATTGGCATTATTGGTGTGGGCTACTGGGGTCCAAACCTCGTTCGGAATTTCGACAGCATTAGCGATTGCGAAGTCTCCGCAATTTGCGATCTTGACCCCAAGAACATCAAGAACATCAAGGGGCGTTACCCGCATGTCAACGAGTACTCTGACGTCGATCAAATGATCGAGAACGAGCAACTGGACGGCGTTGTTATCGCGACCCCAACCGCGACACACTTTGGGTTGGCCAAAAAAGCGCTCAACGCTGGATTGCATGCGTTCGTGGAAAAACCACTGACGGTAGAATCTTCTCAGAGCCAAGAATTGATTGATCTTGCAGAAGAAAAAGGGTTGGTTCTTTTTGTTGGCCACATCTTCCTACACTCTGCTCCGGTTTTGAAGTTGCGAGAATTGATCGCATCTGGAGAACTCGGAGAAATCAGCTACATCAGCTGCAAACGCTTGAATCTCGGACCTGTCAGAACTGATGTCAGCTCGCTATACGATTTAGCTACCCACGATATTTCGATCGTGCTGCACTTGTTGGGACAGCAGCCCGAGAGTGTTTGTTGCTCTGGGCTGGACCACTTGAAAGATGGCATCCACGACGTCGTCAACCTGACGATGAAGTTCCCTAACAACAAGATGGGCATCGTGCATTGCAGTTGGCTTGACCCGCGAAAAGAGCGAGTGCTGACGGTAGTCGGCGACAAAAAGATGGCAATCTACGATGACCTGAGCCAGGAAAAGATCAAAGTTTACGACAAGGGCGTCAGCATGCACTCCAAGTCAGGAGAATTCGCCGACTTCCAACTCTCGTACCATCATGGCGACATGTACAGTCCTTGGCTTCAGCAAAAAGAACCGCTTCGCAGTGAATGTGCGGAGTTTGTTCGTTGCATCGTCGAAGGCGATACTCCGCGAACCGACGGGGTGAATGGACTAGCGGTTGTCGAGGTACTCGAAGCAGCCAACGAGTCTCTAAGGCTTGACGGCACACCGATTTCAATCGACTCCAGGATAGTGGCCTAACAACAAAACACTATTCTGAACTGAATTGCGACCCAAGCGAGAGTCTTCAGACTTTCGCTTGTCAGCGGAGGAAGTCTCACTCGAGCCTCAATCCTTACCCTCACTCTCTTCTCATTAACTGAACCTGATCAAATGATACACGAAACTGCAATTGTCGAATCCGAAATTGGAGAAGGCACGATGGTCTTTGCGTACACGCATGTGCTCAAAGGCGCGGTTATCGGCTCCAACGTTAAATTGGCAGACCATGTCTTCGTCGAAGGCGGTGCGGTAATTGGCGACAACGTCACGATCAAAAACAACGTCTCGGTTTGGGACGGAGTGAAGATCGAAGACGATGTTTTTGTCGGCCCCAACGCCTGTTTCACCAACGACCTCACTCCTCGATCGCCTCGAATGGAAAGCGCCAAAGCGCGTTACGCTCAGCGAGAGAACTGGTTGCTGGAAACGAATATCAAACATGGCGCCACGATAGGTGGCAATGCAACCATTGTTCCAGGTCTTACGATCGGCCAGTTTGCGTTTGTCGGTGCTGGCGCGACCGTTACCAAAAATGTCGAACCCTACACGTTGGTGGTCGGCAACCCTGCTCGTCCGGTGGCTTCGGTTTGTTCGTGCGGTCAGCAACTAGCTGGCTGTTACCGAGTGACCAACTGTGAGCACTGTGGTGAAACGCCTGCGGAACGCCTGCAGCAACACAGTGGCACCCCTTCCAGCTCTTTCCGTAGAGCATTGAATTCAAACACTACTAGTCAACCAACCCCAACAAAGGGATAAAAAAATGAATGCACCAAAAACAAGCAGCAAAATTCCACTCGTAGACTTGCAGGCTCAATCAAGAGCCATTCGCGAAGAAGTACTCGCGGGCGTAGCAGAAGTTGTTGATTCCTGCGCGTTCATTCTTGGCCCACAAGTCAAGGAATTCGAAGACAAGTTCGCCGAGTATTGCCAGGCCGAACACTGCATCGGATTGGCCAACGGTACCGAAGCGTTGCACATGGCGATGCGAGCTCTCGATATCGGCCCTGGCGATGAAGTGATAACGGCAGGAAACTCGTTCGCAGCTACTGCATTTGCAATTGCTTACGTCGGAGCCAAAGCCGTCTTTGTCGACATCGACCCGGATGATTACAACATCGACGTTTCGCTAATCGAACAGGCTATCAGTGACAAAACCAAAGCGATCATTCCCGTTCACCTGTACGGTCAACCGGCCCGAATGAACGAGATTCTTGAGATTGCAAAACGTCACAATCTGAAAGTCGTCGAAGATGCCGCTCAGGCTCACGGCGCCGAGATTGATGGCAAGCGTTGTGGTTCGTTTGGCGATATCGCTTGTTTCAGTTTTTACCCTGGCAAGAATCTTGGAGCCTACGGTGACGGCGGAGCGTGCGTAACCAACGATGCCGATTTGGCCGAGAAACTGCGATTGCTTCGCAACTACGGGCAGAAGGTTAAGAACCGTCACGACATGTTGGCTTACAACTGTCGGCTCGACACGATGCAGGCTGCCATCCTGAACGTCAAGATGAAATACATCGAACAATGGACGGACAGTCGTGACCAAGTTGCCAAGTGGTACCGCGAAGCATTGCAGGGTGTCGACATCGTGATTCCGATGCAGCACTCAAACATGCGTCACGCCTATCACTTGTTTGTCGTGCGACATCCAAAGCGAGATGAAATTCTTGAGAAACTGAAGGAAGACAACATCTTTGGTGGTGTTCACTACCCACGACCATTGGTCGAAGCTCAGCCGTTTGTTGAATCGCCTTGCTTCCCAATGGGCTTGCCGGTTACCACCAGTTACGCACAGCAAATCCTGTCTCTGCCGATGTATCCAGAAATGACTAAGGATCAGGTTGAGTACGTTGCGGTGAAACTAAAAGCTGCCGTCGAGTCTTTGTCCGAAGCATCGGTCGGTAATCAAGCCGACGGTTAATGCCTTCGTTCCAATCGCCCTTCGCTAGAGGATATTTCAAAACTTGATTAGACGCTTTTTTTCGTAGTGGGATTCTCCAGAATTCCTGACGTTTAAGAGTGCAAAAGGACTTCTGGCGAAGTCCACTACAGTTTGAAATGCTCTCTAGTTCGCCTTCCCTGAACAACCAACTGCAATTCCCCAGAAACATGTCATCGCTTGAATTAAAAAATCGACTTCCACTTGCCAGGCAAGTGGAAATTCAGGCAAGCGATTCGGTTCCGCCTTTGCGTTGGTATGAGAAACTGCTGCTGGCCGCCGGGATTATCGAAATCCCTCTGCAGATAGACAAGTACTTCATGTTCCACGAAACTGATGCCGATCTGGGGGCAGTTGGTGGGATCAATGTCTCGATAACGACGTTATCATTGATCGCGCTGTACGTGCTTTGGATTGCTCAAGTCCTCGGAGGTGCTGCAGGGTCAATGCGAAAGCTGATCATTGGCTGGCCGATGGTTTTCTACATTGGAGTCGTTTGTCTTTCAACGTTCGCAAGCAGCAACAAATTGCTGGTTTTTTTTGATATTGTTTTGTTGGTCCAAGCGTACCTGCTGTTTTTCTACATCGCCAACCGAGTGCGCACTCTACCGAATGTAAAAGTATTGCTGCTCGTGTTCCTGGGCGCGTTGTTGGTTCAGAGTTTTGTTATTCTCGGGCTAAGAGCCATGGGCGAATCCATCTGGGGAGAGCCATTTGAAATTGGGCCGATTGTCTTCTCAGTTTGGGAAAGCGGCCGAGCTGCGGGCACCATGCATTCACCGGTATTGGCGGGGAGTTTCCTGGCAACATTCTGGTTGCCTGCTTTGGTTTTATTCACGATGCCGGTTAAAGGAATGTTGCGCTGGCTAGCCATCGTTGGCGTAATTGCCGGCGGGGTGGCGTTGTTGGTTACACAGACTCGTGGTGCGATTCTTACTACAGCAATTGGAACTATTGCGATTGGATCCTCACTGTCGTTTCGTGGCTGGCTTCCACCTCGGTTGATCAGTATTGCACTCGTCTTGGCAGTCGTCGGTATTATCCCAGTTATCCAACTCGTTAAAGCTCGCGTTATTGACGGCGATGGTGGATCGGCGGGTTCCCGAGTATATCTCTCTGCAATCGCGGTTGACATCATTCAAGAGAAACCTTTCTTCGGGCATGGAGCAGGGAATTGCCACTTGGTCGGCCAAAAATATGCTGACCAGGCAAGGTATCGTTCGCTCTGGTATTACACCGTTCACAACAAGTACCTTTTGGTCTGGGTTGAGACGGGTGCCGTCGGCCTGTTGGCCTTTCTTGCGATATTGTATTCCAGCGTCAGAGATGGAATTCGAGTATGGGCCAGCAAACATCGAATTCTTGCGCCTCTGGGGCTCGGTTTTGCCGTTGCGATTCTGGGGCAAATGTTACACATGAGTGTGGACCTGTTTAATTCTCGGACGCAGGTTCAAGTGCTCTGGGCGATTCTGGGAGCCATTGCAGGGTTACGTGCGACTATGGAGCTCGGCCCCCAAACCGAAGCTGTCGCTGACGACCCGTTCGGCGACGCCACCTCTTCAGCGGAGGCTATCGGCCACCACGGAGGTTTGTATGCCTGAGCCAAACAATGTTGAAATCAATCCAGCACCCAGCCCGGCACCTAATCCAACACCCAATGACGGCATGAGTGTTCGTCGCACGCTAAAGAATGCGGGCATGCTGATGTTTGGAACGCTGTTCCGAATGGTTGTCAGTTTTGCATTCACTGTCTACGCGGCTGACCAGCTCGGCTTGTTTGGATTTGGTGTTTATTCAATTGGCGTTCACTATTTTGAGTTGCTATTGAGTCTTTCAGCAACGGGCATTGCCATGCTGGCCACCAAAGAGATCGCCCGCTGGCCCAAACGAGAAAATGAATTAGTTTCCGCCGCTCTCATTATGGGATTCTTGGTAGCGATTCTGACGACGCTCGTGTTAGTAGCCATCGCATTTATTCCGTCGTTTTCTGCGGAGACAACCAAAGTATTACTGATTGCGAGTGTGGCTCTGCTTCCCGCTTCACTAAGTGCAATCTGCGAGGGAATCTTGATTGCCCGTGAGCGATCGGAATTCGTCGCCTTGGCAATATCAGTGGAAAGCGGACTGCGAACTATCGCCAGCATTATTGCCATTATGCTGGGCTACGGATTGCTTACGCTGTTCTTGATCTTGATCATCTCGCGATGCATCCAATTGGTGCTGTTTGGTGTTTTGGTCAAACGAGTCAACAATTTGCAAATTAAATTTTCAAGTCGCGCTATCGCCAGACTTTTCAACCGCTGGCGGGTTTATGCCGCCGAGACCTGGATGGCAACAATCTACATCGGTTTGGATACCATCCTACTGTCCATCGTGATTGGCGAGACTGCGGTTGGAGTCTACGAAGCTGCCTGGAAGGTTATCTGCATTAGCTTTGTCATATCACGAGCGTATGCGTCGGCGGTCTTTCCGGTGCTAACACGCCTGCATCAGAAGTCCCGGGCGCAAATGAACCGGCTGAAAATGGATACGATCCGTTTAGCCTTTACGTTCACTATGCCTTTGATTGGAATTGTGATCGTCTTGTCATCTCCGATTATTGACACGATTTATTTCTCCGGGGAATTCGAAGAAGCCAAACCCGTACTGGCAGTAATGTCTTTTGTCATGATTCAACAATTGCTGAATTCATTTCTCAGCTTCCTGCTTTTTGCGTCGGAACGACAGAACGACTCGCTCAAGGTATCGGCAGTCGGGCTGATTGTGAATTTGCTGTTAAGCGCCTTGCTGATATTGCCCTTCGGTGTTGTCGGTGCAGCAATTGCAACGGTTATCGCTGGTTTCGCGGCAACGTGCAGTTACGCATATTTTGCACTTGATCGCGCGGAAATTAAGCAAACCCTGAAGTTTATTGGAAGTTCTTTAGTCGCCACTGGCTTGTTGATTGGGCCAACGTTACTGGTACAAGACAGTGCCAATTTTTCAGCCTGGGCGTTGGGCGCTGCGATGTTCGCGGGCTCGTCCATACTGCTGGGAGGCGTGTGCAAAGAAGACCTGTTAGTTTTGAAATCGCTCGTGCGGAAACCCCCAAGACAGCGAGAGTACGCATGAAAATAGCTTGGATTAGTTACGATTTTCTGGAATACAGTGCGTTGCATGTGAACGCCCTAAGCCGAGAGCACGACGTGCTTGCCATCTTGCCCACGCCGGAATTGGATGAAGAGGAGTTCATCCTGGACAGCGGAGTTTCGCGCTACTTGTTTGACAAGCCACGCTTGCGGCAACCGGTAAAGCAATACCGTTCGATCCGGTCGATCATGGAAAAGCTATACAAATTCAAACCCGACGTTGTTCATTTCCAACAAGCTCATTTGTGGTTTAATTTTTCGTTAAAGCAAATCCGAAAACACTTTCCACTAGTTGTTACCATTCACGATCCGCAACATCATTCGGGTGATGCTGTGTCGAAAAAAACACCTCAGTGGGTTGTTAATCATGGATTCCGTCAAGCCGATCATGTGATCGTGCACGGCAAGACGCTGGTGGACGAAGTATGCGATCTGTTTGATTTAACGCCTGATCGGGTCCACGTCATCCCTCACGTTGCGATGGGCAATATGTCCAATCAAGGGAAGATCGACCACAGCCAGACGGAACCGAACACGATTTTGTTTTTCGGAAGAATCTGGGATTACAAAGGGCTCAACTACCTGATCGAGGCCGAGCCAATGATTTCGGCGGAATGCCCGGAGGCGAAGATCATCATTGCTGGTGAAGGTGATGATTTCCAAAAGTACCGCCGGCAGTTCAAGAACGAGGACCGTTTCGAGGTTCATAACAGATGGATCACCGATGAAGAGCGAGCGGAGTTTTTCAGTCGAGCAGGCGTTGTCGTGCTGCCTTACACTGATGCAACGCAAAGCGGCGTGGTCCCGGTTGCTTACAATTATGGAAAGCCGGTTGTCGCCACCGATGTTGGGGCGTTATCCGATTGTGTAATGGACGGCGAAACAGGCTATCTTGTTCCGCCACGTCAGCCAAAAGAGCTTGCCAAAGCAATCATCAAGCTGCTCAAGGATCCGCTTCGTGCCAGACGCTTTGGCGAAGCGGGCCAAGACTGGGTGTCCGGCGAGTGCTCACCTGCGGCGGTCGCAGAACGGCATGTAGAAGCCTACAAGAAGGCTTGCATTTACCATGCAGCTCAAAAAGGCTTGGTCCAGGGAATCCCTTCCTACGTGACCGACTCGCGAGCTTCTTTTTCAAGAAGGGGCAGGTTAGTTGAGTAACGATCATAAGAAAGATCTGCTTATTGCAGTTCGATCACAGAGACCGGTAAACAACACTTCGCCGCTGGTCATTAGCCGCGACGCAGTGTTGGCTAACAACGTTGAATCTCTCTATTTAGTGGGGAGGGCTTAACCATGTGCGGAATTGTTGGCATCGTTGATGCGGCACTCGATCGAAACGAGATTGATTTACAACTCAAGCGAATGAACGATGTGATTGTTCATCGCGGACCTGATGATTTTGGCCACGTCAATGCTAACGGGATGGGCATTGGGATGCGCCGGTTGAGCATCATTGATGTTGCCGGTGGTCACCAACCGCTTTGCAACGCATCGGGCGATATTCATATCGTTTGCAACGGAGAAATCTACAACCACCGCGAGTTGCGAAGTCAACTGGAACAGAAGGGCTACCAGTTCAAAACTGGCTCGGACGCTGAAGTCATCGTCTACTTGTACGAAGAGTTCGGCGACCAGTTTATGACGCACCTACGAGGCATGTTTGGGCTTGCCGTTTTAGACCTGCGTCGTGGCCGCGTACTGATTGCCCGCGATCGTCTTGGGCAAAAACCGGTCTTCTATGCTCAGAAGAATAACGGCTTGCTGTTCGGTTCAGAGATGAAGTCGCTGATCGCGGCGGATCCCTCTCTTGACCAAGCAGACTACAGCCAACTTGGTCAGTACTTGCAGTTCGGATTCGTGGCAGAACCCGACACGTTCTATCAGGAAATCAAGCGGTTGCCGGCAGCCCACTTTGCCGTTTTTGAGAATGGCAATTTGACGGTCAAGCCGTACTGGGACTTTGAGTTCTCTGTTGACCAATCGAAAACAGAGCAAGACTGGATCGACGAACTAGATGCAACGTTGCTCGACTGCGTTAAGGCTCGCCTGGAGAGCGAGGTGCCACTTGGCGTCTTTCTCAGTGGCGGGTTGGACTCCAGTGCAATCGTCGCCTACGCCCACGCGGCCGGCTTGCGACCTCTGAAGACCTTTACGATCGGCTTTGATCGTAAAGAATGGGACGAATCGGACGATGCGCTTCGAGTCGCCAAGCACTTCGACACACAACACCATTCTCTGCGGTTGGGCGAGTCGGATATGCTCGCTTCGTTTGAGGAGACGTTGTCGAAATTGGTGCATCATTTCGACGAACCATTCGGTGACGATTCCGCCATGCCGACTTGGCACGTTTCTCGACTGGCGAAGGAACATGTTTCGGTAATTCTCAGTGGCGATGCCGGTGATGAATTGTTCGCCGGATATTCGTCTTACAAAGGTGCACGCTTTGGCGAGTCGTATCGGCGATTTGCGCCTTCGATTTTGGGAAGCCATATTCTTCCCGCGCTTCCCAAAATGGCCAGCCATCTGTTGAGCGGTCAATCGCGTTATCAGGCACTGCGGGCAGCCAAAGTGCTTGCCGAAAGTGCATTGCCTTTTTTGGCAGGCTATCGAGACAAAGTAGCCATCTGGCGTCCGAGTCAGATCAAGCAGTTGTTAAGGCCGTCCGCATTTCAAGATTGCCAATACCTTGGTCAACAATATTTACCAGACCGGTTGTGGAACTTGCTTGATCCAAGCCAGCACAACGGTCGGGACGTCATTTCGCGTTTAACCGAACAGGACATTCGCTGCTACATGAAAGACGACATTCTTGTCAAAGTCGATCGGATGAGCATGGCCCACTCTCTCGAAGTCCGCTCGCCGATGTTGGACCATTCGATGATTGAGCTTGCCGCCCGAATGCCAACCAGCATGAAGCTTCGTGGTGGGACAGGCAAGTACGTTCTGAGGAAAACGCTTGGCAGAAAACTTCCTCGCAAGTCGATGGCCAAGCGAAAACAAGGATTCGGCATGCCACTCCGCGAGTGGTTTTGTGGCCCGCTCTCTGACATGGTTAGCGAATACTTGATCTCATCAGATTCCGGTTTGGCCGAAAACGTCTTCCAGCGTTCAGAGGTTGCAAAAACCATTAAGCAGCATCGCGAAGGCGTGGCCGATCACAGTCAGAAATTGTGGCTGCTGCTTTGTTTCGCCGCTTGGGAACGAAACCGAAAAGGCCAAGCCAGCGCCTCGGTGCAGCCGACAGGCACGTCGACAATTGCAGAACACAGGGGGCTTGTCAGTGAATCCTAGTATTACCTCCCGGCAGGAACGCGACGAGATTAGTTCATTCCAAACCGGAACCGATGAACCGTTAAACGGCGAGCCGACGCAACTTAACTCTCGACGCACGCGTAACGTCTTGATGGTTTGCCCTGAGCTTCCTTCGGCTGACAACCCTGGAAGTATGGCCCCAGCGGCAAGACAGATTGAATCTCTTAAACCACTGGGCATCAATCCTTCCATCGTCGACATGCGAGGCATCCCGAAACTGAAGTACTTGCAGGCGATTCCCAAAATTCGCAAGTTCGCGCGTGATGCTGATCTCGTTCACGCCCACTTTGGATTTTGCGCTTGGTTGGCTCATCTGGCTCAATTGCCAAATTGGAGCGGCAAGCCATTGGTCATTTCGTTTATGGGGGATGACCTATTAGGCACGCCCTACGACGAAGCGGGAAATCTGGAATGGTTCAGCAAAGTAATGGCCAAATGGAACGCCCGGCTCTCAAAGAAAGCGGTCGCGGTTATCACAAAAAGCCGTGAGATGGCTAACCTTTTGCCGGTCGAGGCGACCGTGATTCCAAACGGAGTTGACGTTGAAATCTTCAAACCAATCAGTCGCGATCAGGCTTGTCACGAGCTGAATGTTGATGCTTCGGCGACTCGGATCCTGTTTCCTGGCAATCCGGAAAATCCTCGCAAGCGGTTTAATCTGGCCAAGCAGGCTGTCGAACTGGCGCAGGAGAAATCGGGTTGTGAATTATCTCTCATCCCACTGTGGAATGTGTCCCCCGATGAAGTTCCTTGGTTGATGAATTCATGTGACGCCATGTTAATGACTTCGTTGATCGAAGGCTCTCCCAATGTGGTCAAGGAAGCGATGGCTTGCGACCTGCCTGTGATCGGCGTGCCGGTGGGCGATGTTCACGAAATGCTGCTTGACGTGAAAGGTTGTTATCGGACCTCTGACCGGTCTGACGACATCGCCGACAAATTGACTCGATTGTTGAATTCGGATCGCCTGACCAATGGTCGCGAGGTGATTCTCGATCGGGGGCTTGATCTGGCAAGCGTCGCCCAAAGAGTGGTTGATGTCTACGACTCGGTTCTCAGACCGAATGAAAAATCCGCTTGAAGGTAAGAAAAGCGGCGGACATAACTCTAAAGCACACAACCAGTTAATCGTAAACGACCATCGAAACAAACGTTACTAAAACCTAGAAACAACGAACAATGTGTGGCATCGCTGGCATCTTGAATTTGGAACGCGGCAAACCGGTTCGACCGGAATTGCTCGATCCAATGCTGCGCCGGATTACACATCGTGGTCCAGATGAAAACGGATCTTTGGTCGACGGCGAATTGGCAATGGGGATGCAGCGGCTGAGCATCATCGACCTTGCCGACGGAAAACAGCCCATCCAAAACGAAGACGGACGTTACTCCGTTGTCTTTAACGGTGAGATATATAACTACATCGAGTTGCGAAACGGATTGAAGAAACGCGGGCACGTCTTTCGTACCAACAGTGACACCGAAGTCATCGTGCACTTGTTCGAAGAGCATGGCGTTGACTGCGTCAAGCATTTGCGAGGGATGTTTGGGCTGGCCGTTTGGGACCATCAGAAACGCGAATTGTTTATTGCCCGCGACCGACTCGGAATCAAGCCGCTTTACTACAGCATTGCAAATGAGACTTTGGCATTCGGTTCCGAAGTCAAATCGCTGCTGACGTTGCCGTGGGTGAACTGCGACATTGACCTTGCTGCGCTCAACGAATACCTGTCGCTCAAGTATGTTCCGGCGCCTCGAACGCTGTTCAAGGGCATCGCATCATTGCCTCCTGGGCATTCGATGCTGATCCGAAATGGCGACATTGCAACCGAGAAGTACTGGGATATTTCGTTCGCCGAAAAACTACAGTTTGACCGCGAAGAATCGGTCGTCGAGCAATTGCTCGAAAAACTTCGTGAATCCGTTCGCTTGCGTTTGCGGTCGGATGTTCCGTTTGGTGCATTCCTCAGTGGTGGTTTGGACTCCAGCTTGATCGTGGCCTTGATGTCCGAACAACTGGACAAGCCCGTCAATACGTTCTCAGCCGGATTTGCCGGTGCCGACGGCCAAGACGAACTGCCTTACGCTCGACAAGTTGCAAACCAGTTCAACTGCAACCATCACGAAGTGAAGGTTGGCGCGAAAGAATTTTTGGACTTGGCCGACAAAGTCATGTGGCACTTGGAGATGCCGATTGCCGATCAGGCTACGATTGCGACTTATATGGTTGCGGAACTGGCTCGAAAGCACGTCAAGATGGTGCTGACTGGCGAGGGTGGAGACGAATTATTCGCTGGTTACGCTCGCTATGTCGGCGAAACACATGCCGCGAAGTTCGGCTGGCTGCCTGGGCCGATAGCCGCCGCGGTTCGTGGTGGCTTCAAACGGCTTCCCGGAATGCGACGTCAAAAGATCGCGGTTCATGCGTTGCTGCAAAACGGTGAAGCTGCCCGGTTCTCGAATTGGTTTCCGCTGTTTAACGGTGAGACCAAACGACAGGTTGTTGCTGAGGCGCACAAGGCAGCTTCCTCCAACGTCGTGGAGTCGATTGAGAATTACTTGAGTCTGTGCGATGCAACATCCCCCATCGAGCGGATGTTATATGTCGATTCAAAGACTTGGTTGCCCGACTATCTGCTGCTGCGAGGCGACAAGCTCACGATGGCAAATTCGATCGAAGGGCGGGTGCCGCTGTTGGATCACGAAGTTGTTGAGTTTGCCGCGAAGCTGCCGGCACACCTCAAGCTAAACGGCTCGACGAGAAAATACTTGCTGAAAAAAGTGGCGGCAAAGTTACTACCGGATGAAATCATCAATCGCAAGAAGCAAGGATTTCCGATTCCGATCGAACGTTGGCTCAAATCAGAAGCCAACGAAATGATGCGTGATTTGCTTTCGACTCAATCCATCAAACAACGCAACCTGTTTGACAACCATTACGTTCAGCAATTGATGAAGCAACACGAAAGCGGATTCGCTGATCGCGCAACGGAACTGTGGGGCTTGATGAGCGTCGAATTGTGGCATCGGCAGTTTGTTGATGTGAATCACCATCAGCAAACTGATTGTGGTGTCAGCATTAACTCAATCCACACCGGCGCACAAAAATCTGGCCTTGCCGAAACCGATCTTGAAAAAGTTGGCACTGCCAAGGCAGCTCCGGAGGCAAGCAATGAGTAGTTCCTCCAAGAACAAGAAACGCGTCCTGATGCTGCTAGAAAATTGCGGCATGCCGGATGACTCTCGCGTTCGCAACGAAGCGATCGCGTTAGTGGAAAAGGGTTTTGAAGTCGCCGTGATTTGCCCGCGTGATCCGGGACAGAAATGGTATGAGCTGTATCACGGAGTTCACCTCTATCGCTACCCCGCACCCTGGGAATTTCCAGGGCTAGTAGGTTACCTTTGGGAGTTCGGATATAGCGTGCTTGTTGCGTGGTTGTATGCGGTCTATATCTTTTTCCGCAGAGGTTTTGATGCAGTTCACGTTCACTCGCCACCTGATATGAACTGCGTTGTGGCAATCTTTTTCAAAATAGTTGCGCGCAAGAAGTATGTGCTCGACACTCACGACCTGTCCCCAGAATTGTACGATGCTCAGCGTAACGGCAATCCGAACAAGATTGCCATGAGCGGGCTTAGTTGGTTTGAAAAACGCGCCGTCAAATGGGCCGATTGCTGCATTGCAACCAATGAGTCGCAGAAAGCGGTCCAGATCAGCCGTGGCGGCGCTCAAGCAGAAAACTGCTTCGTTGTTCGGAACGGCCCAACCAAGCGGTTTCTCGATCCGATCGAGCCTGGCGATGAAATTCCGGCTGACGGTCGAACGGTTGTTGGATACGTGGGCATGATCGGCATTCAGGACGGCGTCGATCGCATGGTGCAGGTGGCCTATCGAATAAGAACAGAACACGAGCGCGACGACTTCTTGTTCGTGATTGTCGGTGATGGACCAGCCAAAGAGAATCTGGAGCAACTATCGGCTGAATTGAACTTGGAGAAATTTGTTCACTTCACCGGATTGGTTCCATTCGAAAGTGTTCCGTCTTACATCGCCGCGTTTGACATTTGCTTAACCCCCGATCCCAGCAACCCTTACAACGACAGTTGCACAACCATCAAAACGATGGAATACATGGCAATTGGAAAACCAACGGTCGCCTTTGAAACCACTGAAAACAAACACACTGCCGGAATCTCAGCGTTGTACGCTGCCAACAATGACGTTTCTGAGTTTGCCAATCACGTTGTCAGATTAATGGACGACAAACAGTTGCGACAGGAGCTTGGCCAATGTGGTCGCGAAAGAGCCGTCGAACTGTTCACTTGGGAGCGTCAAAAATTGAATCTTTGGCTTGCCTATGACCATTTGTTTCAACACCAACCCACCAAGACAGAGGCATTGTCCCTTAATCCTACCGAGACCTCTGCGCACTTTACTAATGACGAAGTAGCTTCATGCGAAAGGGCAACACCATGATTTCCAATGCACTTGATTATTCCCAAATTGAAACCGACGACCACAATTTTGATGTCGTGGAGAGCATACAGCCGCGCGAGTTCCTCCAGCGGTATATCAAGCTCAACCGCCCCGTCAAAATAACGGGCATGATGGACGCATGGCCGGCAATGAAAAAATGGGACATGGAGTTCTTTCTCAACCTCGAATCTCCTAAGGCAGTGCACCTTGAAGAAGGTAACGTGATGCAGGAGAACACCAGTTTTCGCAAATCTGGATTTCGAGAATTCGTGAGAGGAATCATTGAGGGAGAGCAATCGGGCTACCTCTCAGTATTTCGAATTTTCGACTATTTTCCTCAGTTAAGAGACGACGTCGAGTTCGACTTGTTGAATCAATTCAAAGTGAAGTCTTCTGTTTCAGGTTGGCTGGGCCCGGCTGGAACGGTAACTGGCTACCACATTGACTGGGGAGATAACATTCTGGCTCAAGTCATTGGGCGTAAGTGTTTGCATCTCGCCGCACCAGACGCAACACCCGACATGTACGTGAGCAGAAAATTTGACCAAGGGACGACGATCAGCTCCGTCGATTTTGAGCACGTTGATCCGGTTAGGTTCCCTTCGTTTTCAAACGTCAAGCACCATCGCGTGATTCTCAATCCCGGCGAGATGATTTTTATACCTCGGGGCTGGTGGCACCACGTACGGTCATTGGACACGTCGGTTAGCGTTAGCAATATCGCGTTTGCCACAAAGGATATTTTGCGAGATGTAGTCCCCCACCGTCTCAAGCAAATTCTCCACGATGCCGGAATTTGGAAATGTGACTGCACCTGCCATGTCGTCGCCGATGGAAAATGGGTGCGCAAGTAATGATCGTCTACAGTTGGCTAAATGCACTTGGTTCTGCAATCCCTTGCAACGTCCTTACGACACTTTGTGCTCGGCCCAGCCTTGGTCAAACTCGAAAGGAAAGTTATGCCTGAGTCACAGGTCCTTTCGAGTGCTGCCACTCCTAAATCTGAGATTTTGTCCCCCCGAGATTTGCTCGGTCAGTGGGACCGGTATGTACAACAACATCCCAAAGCAACGATTTTTCACACGTCGGGGATGCAGGAAGTTTTTGCGAACACGCGAAACAATTATCCATGGTGGCGTGCTGCCGTAAACCAAGACGGCAAAATCGTCGCCATGTTGACCGCTGTCAGGGTGGAAACAATCGGCGGCCTGGCCAGCCGATTCGCCTCGCGTAGCATTTGGTATTCCGAGCCTATTTGTGACGATTCCGACGAGGGAAAAACCGCATTGAAGTCGTTGATCGCGGCTCACGATAGAGACATGCGTGGAAGAGTTTTGTTCAGCGAGATTCGCCCCATCTTTGCCAAATCAAGCGAGTTCGAGCCGTTGGTCCAATCTGGTTACCAGTACAAGGACTATTTGAATTACGTCGTCGATTTGAGCAACGTCGATCTTTTGGAACGGGTCAGCAAGAGTTGCCGAAAACAAATTCGCAAATGTCACAAACGCGGAGTTGAAATCGAGAGCACTACATCACCGCAGTCAATCGACAAAATGTATGAACTGGTTCAGTTTAGTTACGAACGTTCTCAAGTCCCCTTGGCAGGCGTTGAACTTTTTCAAAACGCGTTGTCAGTTTTGGGATCGGACGTAGTCGAAGTCCGGTTGGCGCACTTTGAAGACAAAGTAGTTGCGGCTGGAATAACGCTGAAATTCAAAGAAGTTGTTTACGCGTGGTACGGCGGTGCGTTTCGTGTCACCGGACTTGCCCCTTTCGCCGCATTGACTTGGGACGAAATCGAATCGGGCAGTAAAGAGGGGTTTCGGTACTACGATTTCGGTGGAGCCGGTTGGCCGGACGAAGAGTACGGACCGCGCGAGTTCAAGTCAAAGTTCGGCGGAGACCTTGTTCGTTTTGGCAGGTACCGCAAAGTCGATTCGGCTTGGAAATTAACCGCAGCGACCAAGGCGTTCGCTGCTGCAAAAAGTCTAACATCACTTATCAAAGGAGTGAGACAATGAACGTGGTAATTGATAGAGAATCTCCCGATGTCTGGGAAAAACAAGCTGAGTTACGTTGGGGCAAATACCTGACGGATCGAGAGTTGGAAGCCGTCCAGTATGGAATCGACATCGCTCGAGCAAAAGGAGGCGCCAACACCGCTCTTGATATTGGAGGCGGCGCTGGGCGTTGGTCGAAAATACTAATCGACAACGGTTTCGCAACAACGACCAGTGAGGTTTGCGATAAAAAGTCTGCCTTGTGCCAACGAAATAATCCGACGGCAAATTGTGTTGTTGTGTCACCTGACTCCACGACATTTCCTTTTGAAGATAATGAATTTGATTTCGCAATCGCAATCGAGGTCGAAATCAGTGAAGCACAATGGTTCATACCCGAGGTGGCTCGAGTCCTAAAAGACTCGGGCTCTGCCGTAATCACGTTGAATAACCGTGATTCGTATCGAGGTAAACTTGCCAATGTAAAGTCTTGGATGAAAAACGACGAGATATTCTATCCCCGGTCCTACCGAGACTTGAAAAAACAACTGGCCCAATACGACATGTCGATCAAGAAAGAAATTGGCTTCGGCTGGTTTCCGTTCAGGCGATTCAGTGATTCGAAACTGATACCGTTCTGCACTGGCATCGAAGAGTCGCTGCAGTTGAGACGGCTGGTTCGTTGGAGCCCCTGGGTGGCCGTTGTTTGTGAAAAAAATGTACCCGTCCACCGCCGCGACCTCGCACATTCTTGTCAGGGCACGCCCTCGATTGCTGAGAGTTGCTCGGCGCCGTCGCGGCATGGCAATTCTGCCGCTGCTTCTCTTCAAAAAAAGTAAATCAAGAAAGTAACCATCAAATGATAAAGTCACATTTCGACACCAACACCGACACACCCGACGTCTGGCTTCGATCCAATGAACAGCGATGGGGCCGTTACCTGACCCAGCTGGAACATGGTGCGATTCAGCAAGGTATCAAGCTTCTAGATCGCCCCCCAGGAACCGCTCTGGACATTGGCGCCGAAGCGGGGCGATTGACTCGTTTGCTCATCGAAGAGGGGTTTGATGTAACTTGCACGGAAATCTGCCCCAATAAAGTGGCACGCTGCCAGGAGCTCAACCCATCGTCGACATGCAAACTGGTTTCAGTTGATGACACGTCCATTCCGGTGGGTGACAACTCCACTGATTTGGCCATTTCGATCGAGGTTCCGGTAAGCGAAGCTGATTGGTTCCTTCCTGAAATGAACCGGATCCTGACAGATAATGGCATGGCGGTCTTTTCGATCAACAATCGGTTTTCTTATCGGGGTGTGCTGACCAATCTACGATCGCGACTTACGGGAGATGAAGTTCACTACTGGAAATCGTATCGTCAGGTCTGTGAAGATGTGAAACGTCACGGTTTCAAGATTCACAAAGCGATAGGCTACTGCTGGGCACCGTTTCCCCGATTGAGCGATTCCCCGTTGATTCCATTTTTGACGTCCTGTGAAAAGTGGTTCCAACTTCGACAACTACCAAGCGTCAGCCCATGGGTTATTTTGGTTTGCCAGCGCGGTGAAAGGTAGTCGTTTGTTGGCCGGTCAAAATCAACTCGATAACAATTCATTGCAGATTGAGGCGTCGTTTCTTTCGCGTGAACCCCACGTTCACGAGGTGTTTCAGCAAGCGCTGGTCGATGACATTGCGAATGCGAAACTCTCGTGGAAATTCAAACTGTATTACCGTTTGCGCTGGATGATTCCTGTGTTCGTTCGCCAGTTACTGCAACGAAGCAGAAATTCAGGCTTTGAAGTGCCCGCTGACTGGTTCCTGCCAAACGTCGCAATCAAGCGACTGGCAAACGCTGCTTCTGAAGAGGGGATCGAGATACTACACCCCTGGCCAGACGGCAAGCAGTTTGCATTTGTTTTGACTCATGATGTTGAGACAAAAATCGGCGTGTCTTTGATCGACAAGATGGCAAAGATTGAAGAAAAGCACGGATTCCGATCGTCGTGGAACCTGATTCCCAAGAAGTACAAGATTCAGCAGTCGCTGCTGGAAGACTTGCATGCCAGAGGATTTGAAGTTGGCGTGCATGGTTACAACCACGATGGCCGGCTGTTTGAGTCAAAGAAAAAATTTCTGGGGAGATCGAATTTCATCAACGACTCGGCCGAGCGATTTCGGGCTACCGGTTTTCGGGCGCCCATGGTTCACCGCGACCTGGATTTGATCGTTGAGCATCTCGACTTTAACTACGATGCCTCTTGTTTTGATGTGGATCCTTTTCAGGCAATGGCTGGAGGAGTCGGATCCATCTGGCCATTCATGATCGGCTCCGACTTCGTCGAGCTTCCTTACACCATGCCGCAAGATCACACTTTGTTTGTATCCCTGGGGCATACCGATACTTCAATCTGGGAACAGAAGTTTGCGTTTTTGAAACGCAACTGCGGCATGGTGCTGCTGTTGACCCATCCGGATTACATGGACACGCAATCCAAGCTGGACATGTACGATCGGTTTCTTGGAAAAATCAGGGACGACGATCACGGCTGGGCGGCGCTGCCCTGTGATGTGGCAAAGTGGTGGGTCGAGCGTGAGCGCGCAGTCACTCGATTTAAGGCTGACAAGGAAACGATGGCCGAACAGGTCAGTGAGTTCGGCAAATTCGCCATCTCTTCGTTTCGAGGAGAAGGAGCCGAAGTTCGCATCCAGCCAATTGATTCAACACGCCAGTAATGGCAGGCTGAAGCTCAGGTCATTTGCTTCGCTCTTCGCGTCGGGTTTATTCGTCGAGTAGCACGGCTGTCCCAGCCGTGAACAAGCTGCAAAAACACGGCTGGGACAGTCGTGTCGCCCAGTCGACTTCCTGCATCTCACAACAAAAAAACACCCTATCGAAATCGACAGGGTGTTTCCTAATAGAAAAAATGTGTACTGCTGCTGAATGCTTTTCCGAGCCGCAGTAACGTCATTGGAGCATTAGGCTTGTGACAGGCCCTCTGAGCCGAGGAAGCCTGGATGCAATTCTACGGTGCCGTTTTCTACGTCACCCGTATTTAGAGCCGTCTGGTTCAAAAACGCAGCTTCGCGCTCGTTGTTAACCTCAGTACCAGCGTCAAGGACGTCTCTACCGCGAATAACGCTGTTGAATCCCTGGAATTCACCCTGCTCGTTGAACAGCTCGATTGCCAACTGGTCGCCAGGCGA
>CALJOA010000124.1 GCA_937981585.1 uncultured Pirellulaceae bacterium
ATTATCGGTGAATCGAACGGCTTGCTGCCCGAAGGCAAGAATTAGGCGGCGTTCGTTGATTTCGGCCCGGATCGCACGGCGACCGGCGCGAGTTGAGTTATCGAAATCTGGGAGCGTTGGTGTCGCAATAAGACGCAGACCACCACCACTAACTTCGTTCAGTTGGTTTTCTTTAAGTTCTGAAATCATTGGATGTTTCCTAAATTAAAACATAAATATGGTAAAAACAAAGAGTTAGCCCGCTGTTACGCCGGCTGGCTCTTTGCAAATGTTGGCTAAGCAGCTGTGCGAATTTCGCAAAGCTACCGTCAATCAACTACAGATTAACGACGCCGTTAACCGACAGGTTACCGACCTTGAGCTCCCGGTCGTACTGCCGCGCGGAGAACGCGAATCTGTCGCCGAACTTCGCGGAATCCGCCGCCATTATCTCTGAATCGAACGAACTGCCGGAAGGAAAGAATTGAGCGGCGTTCGTTGATTTCGGCCCGGATCGCACGGCGACCAGCGCGAGTGGAGTTATCGATTTCAGGGAGGGTTGGTGTATCAATAAGACGCAGAGCGCCACCACTAACTTCACTCAGTTGGATTTCTCTAAGTTCTGAAATCATTTGATTTTCCTAAAAACAAGATGTATTGAAAAATACGGTAAAAACAAAGAGTCAGCCTGCTTGTTACGCCGGCTGGCTCTTTGCAAATGTTGGCTAAGCAGCTGTGCGAATTTCGCAAAGCTACCGTCAATCTAACTACAGATTAACAACGCCGTTGAGGACGGATGTACCTCGTCCAGCTGTTCCACGAGTACGAAGCACTGTTCGCAATGTGCGGATCTGATCACGAACTTCACGACGCTGACGTCGTGTTAGCTGAGTTCGGGTGTCTCTCAACAAGCCAAATCGGCTCCCGATTTCTTGGCGAATGTTAATACGGCCAGCGCGAGTCCTGGCGTCAACGCGTGGAAGCCGTGGAACAACTCCACCGGCAACTTCGCTCAATTGTTCAAAAGTCAAATTAATCATTTCTTATTCCTGTAAAAGGGTTGGTAAAAACGGTTGTCGATTCACAAAGAGAAATCGACGAGAACCGAACCAAAAACGCTGCCGCATTTTTCTTGCGAACTATGTGCTTTTACGTGCGGATCCGACTCTTGTGAATCAACTTATTTACTCCTCGCGCGCCGTACTGTAACTCTATTGGTAGTCGGCTGCAACTGATGGATTGGAAAACGTTCGGATTTTTCAGGATCTGTCACTACAGCCTGACCTTTCCTCTTTAAAACAACGTGGAATCCACTAGCCGAAAATCGGCATTGCGTAAGCATAAGTTAAAAGCAACCCCCAAATTATTGATCGGAATTACCCAGCCATTTCGGGCTGGGGTGTCGGAAAAAGCCCCGGATGCATCAAAAACAAAAGTGCCCTTGATGAACGGTAGTGGCATTTACCCAAAAGGAAAAGCCAGCTCCGATAGAGCTGGCTTTTGTTATTTTGACGATAGGTCTAAACCCTCGCCTTGAGTCAATCTTTACAGATTGATCGACGGTTTAGCGATTTCTCAACGCCGAGCGGAGAACGCGAATCTGACGCCGCACTTCGCGGAATCCGCCGCCACCTGTGAATCGAATGCTTTGCCGGAAGCGGAGAATTACCCGGCGTTCGTTGATTTCGGCTCGGATCGCACGGCGACCGGCGCGAGTGGAGTTGTTGATTTGTGGGAGGGTTGGTGTCGCAATAAGACGCAGACCGCCACCGCTAACTTCGTTCAGTTGGTTTTCTCTAAGTTCTGAAATCATTGGATGTTTCCTAATCTAAACAAGATCGTAAAGAACAAAGAGCAGCCAGCTGTTATGCCGGCTGACTCTTTGCATGTGTTGGTTGAGTAGCTGCGTCAATTTCGCGAAGCTACCTTAAGTCGACTCAGATGTTGACGACGCCGTTGAGGACGCTTGAACCTCGTCCTGCTGTTCCAGGGCTGCGAAGCACTGTTCGCAATGTGCGGATCTGTCCACGAACTTGACGACGTTGACGTCCTGTTAGCTGAGTTCGGGTGTCTCTCAACAAGGCACGTCGGCTCTGGATTTCTCGGCGAATGTTACGACGGCCAGCACGAGTCGTACCGTCGACGCGTGGAAGACGTGGAACAACTCCACCAGAAACTTCGCTCAATTGCTCAAAAGTCAAATTAATCATTTCTTATTCCTAAAAAGGCAAAAGGTTTGTAATGGAAGGAATCAGCGTTAGAAAATCAATTGATTTACGCACCTTCGCAATTCACTCTAGCTCGACTGATATTGGGCTGCAACAGACGGATTCAGAAACGTGCAGATTTTGCAGGATCTGTCATCACAGCCTGGCATTCGAACTACGCGGGAGCGGTTCTACCTTAAATAAAACCCGTGTACGCGCTCTACCAGCTGAAAATCGGCACGACTTGAGCATAAGTGGAAGCAAGTTATCCAGATCACTTATCAGAATCACCCAGCCATTTTCTCAAGGTGGCAAAGGCATAGCCTGCAGGCGTGAAGCTATTTGTTTGAATTCTTACCGAAGCGGTCGTGCCGGGCTGCAAGCGGTCGAAGTCATCTGGGCATTTCCCCGTCCACTCATAGTCGACATTGTCAGCTTCGAAGGATGAACCAGCAGGTTCTCCCGTCTCTAGCACAATCTGAATGCCTTTCAAATTGCCCTTTTTTAGAAATGCTTCGGTCATGACTTTGCTCCCGATTTGTGCGAACAAAGATTCCTCAGTCACCAGGTACGGCTGCACTTCAGCTACTTTGCCACGAATACTTCCATGCCGTTCGCGTTTGTGCGTGGAAGGCGTTACCAATGCTGTGTCACCAACTGCAACACGGTTGCCAGCACCGATTTCAAAAAAGCTCAAGCATTGGATGGCGGTGGGATCGGCGCTGGCATCGACGAGCGTTACGACTCGATCTCCAGCTCGAACCGCATCACCTGCGACTTTGTTCAGCGACAAAATGGTACCGTCGTGCGAGCAAAGCAGTTGGCTGTCCTGTTCTTTTTGTTCCTGCAACGATTGAAGCTCGAACAGTTTCTTTTTCTCTTCCATTTCTCCAGTAAGCATCATTTGTGCGGTTCGGACTTCAATATCCATTTTGGATTGAGTGTCTTGAACGATCGTTCGATTTCGATCCGCCATTTCTCTGGGAGGAAACAGAGCTCCTTCACCCGAACCATCGCCATCGACCAACTGCCAGATTTTGTTTTTTGACTCCATGCTGCTCATCATCTTGCGCGACATTTCAGCCTGTTTGTCAATCATTTTTTTTAGCTGATTCGAAATCCCACTCCCTTGCCCAGCTATGCTCGCAGATTCATTTTTCTTGTCTTCCTCGCCCTTTAAATCAATCGCATACCATTTGTCAGAAACGGATTTCAAAACTTTGTTGGACGCGACGACGGCATTGTATTCAGCTTTAGCTTTGGCAACCGCGATGTCCAATTTGGGGGTTTGGATTCGCGCGATGACTTGTCCCTTTTTGACGGACTGGCCGCTTTGCACTTTGACCTCAACAATTCGTCCTTCAGTAACCGATGCTACCCCTCGCACGCTGCCGGGAACAAGAAAAATTCCTTGGGCTTTGGAGAATTCAGGCAACTGGTAAGTGAAGGCCCAGATCAAGGAAATTAAGGTTGCTGCAAGCATGGCGGCAAGCAACAGCCAAGCTTGGGGGCGAATGATCGCCAAGGGAGCGGAGACCCTGACCTCATGCAGTTTTTTGATCGCTTCGTCGCGATAGTCGATAGACACAATAATCCCTTGGTGCTGGTGAATGTCTGAAATCCCGTAGCCGGAGTGGCGACACTTCGGAGCGTCGGAAAATCGCGGAAAGTCCAATCAACAGCCCAAACTCACTCTTGCGAGTCCGCCTACATGGACATTAGGGTTAGCAATCACTTCTTACATACCATTGTATCAACACCCAAGGACACTCCGGCAAGATGTCAGCAGTGTTTGTTTGGAATCTTTTGGATCAGGTCCTAAATTCGTTAGATTCGGAACGGTATTGCGGCCTGTGCCACCCGTCAGTTGATCCGCCAGAGAACAATCCCGCCCCAGGACAATCGCAAAGATTGCTCCTTTTCAATCGGCTGACGTGTAGGCACTGAGTCAAAGTAGCACGGCTGTCCCAGCCGTGAACAAGCTGCAACGACGCGGCTGGCGACACTCAGGCTTGAAATGATCTAAGTTTAACTACGAGGCTGGGCCGAGCTCGACGAACGGAAGGCCCACTTTGCTGATGGGATAAAAGCCAGTGCGGAGTTTTCGCTGGTCAACGTTGCTGGTAGATCCGTGTGGATTTAACGACCATATTCTCGCATCAAAGGATGCGTCAATCGCGGCCAACAAGTACTTCTGGTTTCCAGTTGGAGCATCTAACCCAGTTCCCCCAGGATTGAGTATTGGTTGCGTGTCGAAAACGACCCTATGTAAATCATCGTCAGTAGGTGTTGTCGAAATTACGATTGGGTTGTTTGCTCGGTCGCCGATTTGAGAAAGATTAAGGCTATTTGGATTTTGATTAAATTGAGCTAGTTCTTCCTGGCTAAGCCAATAAAGTACAGCTTCAACGATAGTGTTCTGGTCGACCGCACCTTCGACCGCACCTTTAACTCCGTATTCGAAAGTCACCGTTCCATCGAACCCAGTTCCATCGTTAGGAAAGTCGAGCGAACCCTCACGTACTACCAGATCTGGAGGAAGCTCGAATGCGATGAGGACATTCTCTGGACTGCCATCTTGAAGTCCGTCCGATGTCCCAACCAGCACTAGATAGGCTGCCCATGCGGGACGTTCTGCAGTTGTTCCAACAAAAAAGTTCTAGAGCATCAAAATTCAGAGGCCCTGAGCCAACAGTCGAACTCTTAGGGCCGAAGAGATGGCCATAAGAAACGGAGCCACCTGGCCCTCCCGGGTCAATCGGTCCGCCAGGGGCAAACGGATCCCCCGGGCCAACTGGATCTCCTGGATCAACCGAATCCTCCGGGTTCACTCTACCCTGATCCGAATCGCTTGAGCCGGGAAGGTTAGCGGGGGCGACACGCTGTCCTAGATTGATCAAATCGCTTGGATGCGAGGGCATAAAGTCAGTCCAGTAGCCGTCTACTACGATATCGGTCGTAAATCGATGATTAACATCAAACTGAAAAGGGTCTAAAGATGAAGACTCAACTGACCAGTTGGCAGGATCGTCGTATTTAGCGTAGTCCACGCTAAAGTCGATTTCGTAGGGTAAAAAGGCCTCCGGGACGGCGTCATGAAATGGGTTTTGAGGGTTATTGACAGTGATTGATATTGACCAAGCAAGACTCGCCAGGCGTAGCCAGCTCGTATTTTTAGCTGTAACACAGCACTAGTCAGCGAATCTGATTTCAAGCAATACGCCCAGACCGGTCCCGTCACCACGAAATTTGACGAGCTCATTGACTTGCTTTCGGTTCAAGCACTTCAGCGTATCGTGCAGCCGTCGTTTGGGGCAAATGGTAGGATGAGCTACCAATGGATCATCAATTCGCGCGGGCCAACCAAGGTCTTCGAAAGCGTTGAGTACAAGTTCCTGGTTTTCGGCAGGCCACTTGAATCGCTTAACGACAATGTCACCAAGTCGGAGTACTCGTCGTTCACGATCCCAGACTGGCTTTACAGGGAGATGAGGCCGGCTGGACGAACCAAGTTGGTTCACTTGAGAAGGTTGGGGATTTTCGCTGGGACCTAATGGTCCGCTGTGATGGGATGACATAGGTGACCGTTTGTTTTCTTCAGGCTGCTTTGCTCCAGGTTTCTTGGTTAGCTTTGCCAATTCATAACCCTGTTTGGAAATGACAAAACAAGACTGGTCGGACAGAACCAAACCATTTACAGGCTCGAAAGTTCGTTTGCTTTGATTGGCGAGGGTCGTTTCCCTCTGGTGAACGATCCAGTCTTTGCATATCAGCATTCGCAAAATGTGCGTCTCCACACCCAACTTTTGCATTTGTGGAAGTTCGACCGAGAATTCCCAGGCGTCTTTTCCACATGCAAACGCAGTGTCATAGGCTTCGCGAAGCCGATGAATCACTGACAATGCCGATGCGTCGATGTCGG
>CALJOA010000125.1 GCA_937981585.1 uncultured Pirellulaceae bacterium
CAAAAGATTGAGCCCAACGGCAAAAAAAGACATCAAATCTGTCCACAAACAAACGCCAAAAAACAGACATCAAAAAACTGAGACGCTCGGTTATCAATAATTCGCAATTCAAGAAAATGTCGGGCGCATCAAGAGTGCCCGCTCTACAGAATTTCAACACCATCTCCCTCTCGGAACCGGTTAAACAAACTTTGAACGGTCACAACCAAACAGGCGCGACAAACAGCTTTGCCGAAAGTTTGGCTGCGCGTTGGTGGCATGCTTGGCTACATGCTTGGCCCATCTGGTTGATCGGAGCCGCTTGGATCTGGATGTTCTGGCCGATGATGACTGGAAACTCGGTTTGCGGGTTCAGAGATTCGGCTTACCTTTACTATCCGCTGTTTCAGTGGACCGACGCAAAATGGGCCGCCGGTGAAATTCCGCTTTGGAATCCCTATTGCAACTACGGCATGCCAGTCGTCGGCGACGGATCTTCCAGCGTTTTCTATCCCGGCAAACTCATTTTCTTTTGCCGTTTCCTGTCGTATCCGTCGCGATACGGAATCTACCTCGCAATGCACATCCCGATCGCAGCGGCGGGAACCTACTGGTTGGCAAAGACGTTCCGCGCTTCCAAACCCGGGGCGACGCTGGCTGCGGTTGGATATGCGTTTGGAGGAAGCGTCCTGTTTCAAACGACCAACGTCATCTTTCTGGTCAGCGCTGCCTGGTTACCTTTCGCCGTTTGCTGCGTTTGGAAGATGGTTAGAACACGCAAGATCAACTGGGCGATCGCAGGAGGAGTTTGCTGCGCGTTGATAATCCTCGGTGGCGATCCACAAATGACCTATCACGTCGGCTTGATTGCCGCTGGCACAATCCTACTGGAAGCCTGGCGAATTCGAAAAAGGGGGCTTCGCAGGGCTCGGCGGAAACTGGCCGTAGAGAATCTGGCTTGGGACTTTCTCTACCGCGGCTTCATCTTGTTAACCGCAATGGTGGTGGTAACCAGTCTGCTGGCCGCAGTCCAAATCATTCCGACCTATCAATGGTCAAAACGAAGTGAGCGCACCAACCCGACTCAACCGGCCAACTTGATCCAAGCCGCGATGAATCTGCCGATCGATGGCAAGACTGGATTTGCGTTGATTGGCGAACCCGACGGAACCATCGATCACGCTTATCAATTCAGCAAAGAACCCTGGTCGATGCTGGAGCTTTTCTGGCCCAACTTTTCCGGCAAACCGTTTCCCGTCAACCAGCGTTGGACCAATCGGTTTCCTGGCGCCGACCGGATCTGGGTGCCGTCGGTTTACATGGGCGTGATGGTCGCGCTGTTTGGCGTGATTGGAATTCGATTTTGGGGACGCCGCCGTCGAAACGTTTGGCTGTCATGGTTGCTTTTCATTTTTCTGATCGGATCGCTGGGTTGGTACGGCCCGGTTTGGCTTTACAACGAAATTTTCCCTCAGCCGCCACCAAGAATAGGCGCAGAGCCGATCTCGCCGCTTGGCCCTCAAGTCGGTGGGGTCTACTGGTTGATGCAGATGTTTCTGCCAAAGTACTTTGCGTTCCGCTATCCAGCCAAGCTGTTTGTGATCGCGAGTCTGGCGTTGTCGATCTTGGCGGGGATCAATCTGCGTCGCATTCGAGGCAAGCATTGTGCGGTCGTATTTTCTGTGTTTGCACTCATTTCGCTGGTGCAGTTTTACTCCGTTGGCCAGATCATTCCAGTCGATCCGGGCTCGCTTCCCAAATCCGTGAACTCGATTGATGACGCGTTTTTTGGCCCCTACGATTCGATTGGCTGCATGCGCGAATCAACGTTGTCACTAGTGCAAGTTGTTTTGGTGATGGGTCTGGCGCTGGCAAGCTTCGTGTTGGTCACTCGTTTCTTTAAACAAAGCTCCAACAGAAAAACCGTTGCGATTGTCCATGTCTCTTTTGTTCTAATCGCGCTGGCTGATGTATCGATTGCCAATCGCTGGATGCTGGCTGAAGTCCCTGCGTCTACCTTTACAACGCCACTGGCAATCGAATCGAAAATCGACGCACTTAAGTCAAAACAAACCGACGAAGCGCCCGTTTGGATATTTCGAAACCGCTATCAACCGCAACCTCCAGTCCAATGGATGCAAAAACAATCTGACACTCGCCTGGAAGAAATCATCAACTGGCAACGAGAGACGCTTTATCCCAAGCACCACCTCGAGCATGATGTCACTTTGGTTGGGAGCTTTAGTTCTGTCTGGCCGATTTACTACGAGCGTGAGCTAAGCCTGTTTGAAACGGCGAAATCTCACGATCTGTCCAACAACACAATTCGAGGTGCGGGCCTGATCTCAGGTGATGGTTCCCAAGAACACGAACCAAACGTCTCAATCGCGCCAGCCATTTGGCTCGGCAGCCAGCAGTCTGAGCGGAATGAAGGTGAAACTTTAGTCGAGGTCACTTTATTTTCGAGCAATCGAGTCACGGTGAAACTGAGCCCTTCCACTTCTGGCTCGTTGGCGTTTGGACGAATCGCGGAACCGGGTTGGTCGGCGACGATCAGGAATCTGGATGATGGCACGATTGACAATCGCAAGCTGGTTCTGGATCGCCAGCAGGAAACTCTGTTCCTGGATTTTGATTCGGCTGGAAACTATGAAGTCGAGTTTCGGTATCTGCCAACGGGATTCGTCGTTGGCCTGATCGTTAGCCTGATCAGCTGGGCCGGATTGATTGTGTGGTGGATTTTGGTTCGGTGGCACAGTTCAAGCGTGGCACCTGTTTCAAATAGTCGTTCACCGATAGGCTAGGGCGCCTGACGCGCTAATGAATGGTAACCCGTCGCGTTAGTTTTGAGGTTGCACACTTTCAACCGCGAAGCGGTGGCAGGATGTAGCCGCGGGTGTAAACCTGCGGAAGATGAACCAATAATCGCAAAGTCGCGAAGCGACGACAGGAAGATTTGATGCTCAATTCCCTGTCGCCGCTTCGCGGCTTAGGCGTTGTGCGAGCCGCTAACCCCATGCTGACGCATGGGGCTACATCCTGTCGCCTCTTCGAGGCTGGCAATGTGCAACTTCAAAACGCGTTAGCGAAGGGACGTCCCTCGCTAACGCGTCGGGTTACCATTTGCGTGTAAGGAAGCGCCGTCCCAAACCCGGCTTACCTTTGGAAATCAAAAACCAATATGAACATTCTTGTCACCAACGATGACGGCTGGGGTTCGCCGGGAATTGAACGGCTGATCGAAATCGCAAACGAGCTGGGCGATGTCTGGATTGTCGCGCCGGCCAAGCCGATGAGCGGCATCAGCCATCAGATGACATACGAAGCCCCGATGGCGTTTGAGCAAAAATCGACTCGCTCGTTTTCGCTTGACGGCACCCCGGCTGACTGCGTTCGTGTCGGATTAACTCAGCTCGACACAGAGTTCGACTGGGTTTTCTCCGGGATCAACAAAGGCGCAAACCTCGGCTGTGACACAAACCTCTCAGGAACGGTTGCCGCAGTTCGAGAAGCCAGCCTGTTCAAGGTCCCCGGAATCGCGCTGTCCCAGCACCTCCGCAAATTCAATGCTCCCTGCGATTGGTCACAGCCTGCCAAGCTGGCCAAGCGAGTAATCCCCAAACTTCTTGAACGTGAGGTCAAGAAAAGCAATTGGTTCAACGTGAACATTCCTGACATCGGCGACGGCGATGCTGAGACGGTCGAAATCGTGGATGTCGAACTGGATTCGAACCCACTGCCAGTGGACTACTCGACGACGGAGTCCGGCGAACTGCTTTATTGTGGAAAGTACAAAGAGCGGATTCGCACGCCCGGTTGCGACGTCGATACCTGTTTCTCAGGTAAAGTTTCGATCACGCTGCATTAGCGCCTAAAAGCTGAGTTCTCCCGGGAGGGCGAAGCTCCTGC
>CALJOA010000126.1 GCA_937981585.1 uncultured Pirellulaceae bacterium
AGATTGCCGGCATCTCGACTTTCTTTATTCCCGTCGAAGACGTTGTCGAAGATCGCTCGTACCGCTGGATGAAGATAACGGCTGATGGCGAGCGGATTGATTTGCCAGAGTACGAGTTTTAGACGCGAAAAATCCTGATAGTGATTAATTAAATACGCCCTACCCGATAATCTCGCGTTTCCGATTCAGGTAGTCCCACACAACGAATCGATCCAGATCGCCGCCAGCGGTAAAGAAAACTCGGCCCTTGGTTTGCTCGCTCAAACGATGGGCGAAACGAATGTCGTCTTCGGACTGAGACCAACTGGGAACCAGAAACGTGTTGATCGTGATTCCTTCCTGAGCGCACATCGCCCCCTCACGCATCGTGGCTTGTTCAGTCCTGGGATGCGGCGGGTACAACATGTAGAGGATATTGTCTTCAAAGTGTGCTGTTGGCAGGCCGTCGGTAATCAAAATGATCTGGCGGTTGGGCGTATCTTGGCTGGCGAGTAAACGTCGGGCCAGACGCAGCGAGTGTTGCACGTTGGTAAAGTGCTGGTGGACCATGTGCTCGCTGACTTCCTCGCGGCTCATGTCGACTTTGAGTTGCACGACTGGATCGTAGATCGTCACCGGCTTGGGCATCAAATCGATGATCTCGCCGGGGCGCTTTAGTTTTCCAAACGTGTACATCTCGATGAAATTCAAAAAGTCCCCTGGAAACTCGGATCGAATCAGCCCATCCAGCGCCAGAGCCATGCGTTTGACGTTGATGTACTGACCGTCTTGTCGCATCGAGCCGCTCATGTCCATGATGACAACGGTCGACGATTTCGGATTGTTTTTGGTTCGGTGGATCTCAATGTCTTCTGACTTCAAACGGATCGGCAATTCACATCCGCTGCGCAGCATGGCGTTGATAAACGTTTGCGGAATGTCCATGTGAGTCAGCGAATCGCCGAACTCGTACGGTTTGGTCGATTGAAGCTCCACAGCACCTTCGCCGACAATGTTGCCTTCGTGCCGTCCGGATTTCGAGGCCTTTAAACTGCTGAAAATTTTGGCCAGAAGTTTGCCTTGGAATGTTCGATACGCGTCGGGCGTGAGGTTGTAGCGTCCATCTTTCTTCTGCAATCCCTGTTGCTCGGCGGCTTGTTTGATGTATTCTTCGATCGTGCGCTGCATTTCTTCAAGCGAGTGCATTGAGTCTTCGTCCATGAACTCGCCAAGCTTTTCCATGTCCAGGATGGCGATCTGGGCGGTTTCGCGGGCTTCTTCGAGCTGTTTCAAAAGTTCGTCGATCTGCTCCAGCTCTTCTTTGATTTCCAGAGCCTTCGGAATTGACATCGATTCCTGACCAGTGAAATCGTAGTTCGCTGCCAACTGGTCGATCTCGTACTTGATTCCCAGCCGACTGATCGATTGGGCAAAATGCTGGGCCAGCGGATCCGCGTCATCACCGACCATGTAATAGAGCCGCTCAAGGTCGTAAAGTTGTTCCTGTTGGACGGCTTCGGAGTAGAAGCTTTGCATTGGTTTGGGGATCTGCGGCCCGTTCTTGGCGTGCTTGTGAAAGCTCTTGCGGGCGAGCTTCACCACCGAGTCGGTTTCGTAGGTCGCCAGGATCTTGCGTTTGCGGTCCTCAAGGATCGCTTGCATCATGTCGATGCTCGGGCCGAGGTTTTTGAATTGCTCGGGGTCGAGGTGCACGGCGCGGGCGAGTTCTTCTTCGGTCAGTTCGCGGCTGCTCCCAAAAGCAAGCATCTGATTCATCAGGGGAGAGACAAAATCAGGTGGCGGCTGAGTCGGGCTGGGGAACTTCACTGGATCGTACTTCATGTACGTCTGGAAGATTCCGCCGATGTCATTTTTCTTGGCCATGTTTTAGGTTTCATAAGAAGATTGGCCGTGTGCCTGAGAACGCGAGATCATGTCCATCGAATAGAGTCCGGCGAGAATGAACTCGACGCACGACGCTCGCACGGCATCATCATCGGACGCGTTAATCTCGAAAGCTTTTTCCCAAGCCGGTGGGACCCGTTTGAGCCGATCCGCATATTGGGACGACGGAACCATGTCGCCGACTTCGATTTTGACGCCTTTGCCAAAGATCTCGGCGATCTCATCGAGGCCATGCTCTGTCACGTATTCAGCGAACACGATTTGAATCGCTTCGGCGACAATGCTGTCGAGGACTTGCTTCTCTGACATTTGATGACTGCCCATCAAATCGAGTTCAAGTTTTCCAAGCGACGACGTGTACAGGTGCCCTAGGTCACTGATTCGGGGTACCGCGGGTTTCTCGCCAAGCACAACACCGCGATGGCGGGCGCTTGAAACCATCGTTCGATAGTTAGCCAAACTGAATCGAGCGCTAACGCCCGATTGCTGGTCAACGTATTTTGATTTTCGAGCCTGAATCGTAATCTGCTCACAGATCTCGCGCATGAAATACGGAACGCGAACCGGGAAATCGCCATCGAGCTCGATGTCGGCTTCTTGTTCCATGATCTCGATTCCGTGATCGCGATTGGTCGGGTAGTGAGTCAGGATCGAGCTTCCGATTCGGTCCTTCAATTGCGGAATGACTTTTCCCGATCGGTTGAACGTTGATGGGTTGGCCGAAAACAGAATCATCACGTCGATTTCAAACCGGACCGGATAGCCGCGAATCTGAACGTCACGTTCTTCAAGGATGTTGAACAATCCGACTTGGACTAGCTCGTCGAGCTCAGGAAGCTCATTGATGGCAAAGATCCCACGGTGCATTCGCGGAATCAAACCGAAATGTAAGGCGTCTTCGGTGGACATGCTCACGCCGCCTGCGAGTTTGGCTGGGTCAATTTCGCCAATGATGTCCGCAAATTTGGTTCCCGGTGCAAGCCGTTCTGCATAACGGTCCTCGCGATCCCACCATGCGATGGGGACGTCGGCTGCATCGTGGCTGGCGATGAATTCCTTGGCTATTTTGGAAAGCGGATTAAGCGGATCCTCGTGAAACGGCGTCCCGGGAATGTCGAGGTACGGAACCTTCTGATCGAGGAATCGAACCAAGCCCCGCATCAAGCGACTTTTGGCCTGTCCTTTTTCACCCATATAAAGCATGTCGTGCCCCGACAGCAGCGCGATGTTGATCTCTGGGATCACGGTGCTTTCGTATCCCACGATCCCTGGGTAAAGGTCCTCACCACCAGCTAGTTGGCGAAGAAAGTTCTCGCGGATCTCCTGCTTAACCGTTTTGGATTTCCAGCCACTATCAATTAGAGCTTGAAGAGTGGTCGCTTGAGCAGTCGAAGTCGTTGGCATTGATGTTCTCTTGATTGGTTGATGATCCCAAGATTTTATGGCCTCGGAACGGAACCGAATTATAACAGCGACCGCAACCGAAAAACATTCTTCCCACGACGCATCAGGCTAAGCGGTGTTGGTGGACACTTTGTCTTTCGACAGTTGGCTGCGTGTGTAGGTGCTGAGGCGGTGCGGGATTCAAAGTACTGGAATCGAAGAACCAAGCTACACCTTCGCTACCAAATAACATTAGTCGTCGGGAGAGAAGTATGCTAAGAGAGAGGTCCGGTAAGTTGGTTTGGCAATTTCGGTTCAGGATTGTTTTGATTTAAGCCTGCGTTCTGCGCTAAATGCGCCGGGGCATTCGGGATTGTGTTCGGAGGGTTAAACCATTCAACTGTCCCTCCAGTTTTTAATATCCGCAAGTTTGGGATCTCGATTTAGATGGCTGACATTGACTTTGTATATTTTGATATGGGCAAAGTGATTTTCGAGTTCGATCACGATATCGCGTGCCGAAAAATTGCTGGTCTGACCGGTGCTTCAGCTCAAAAGATGAAGTCCCTGATTTTCGAATCGAGACTTGAGGACCACTATGAAACAGGACTGATTGATTGCGACCAATTCTACGCGGAGTTCTTGAAAGAGTCTGGTGTTGAAATCGGAAAAGACGATTTCCTCCACGCGATCGCAGATGTTTTCTGGCCTAACCAAAGGATATTCCCGCTGATCGCTCAGTTGCGAGCGAGGAACTTTCCAATCGGGTTGCTTTCCAATACCTGCAAAGCCCATTTCGATTTCATTTGCTCGCGGTATCCGATTATGCGCGATTTTTTCTCCCCGGTGATACTTAGTTACGAAGTCAACTCGATGAAGCCGGATTCGAAGATATACGATCGCGCCCTTGAGCAGGCTGGCTGTCACGTTTCCAACTGCTTTTTTGTGGATGACAAACAGGAGAATGTGGACGGGGCAATCGCCGCCGGGATGGACGCGGTGTTGTACCAATCGGTGCCGCAGCTAGTCGAAGATCTGGTCAAGCGAGGTGTCGAAATTAATTTTTGATGTGGCTGGGATTACAGTGGAATCTTGCCAAAACCTTGAGAAAGGAATGGCGCCTAGAAAGGAATGGCGCCTACTGAGGCTTTGGCTCTTTGGGTAATAAGCGACCTAACGATCAACTCATTTAACGATCGCTGGAAATCTGGAAGCTGATGGGCAACATACTCAAATTGCAAAAAAATTGGCTCGCGCCTAAAATCTGGTGCCTCTAATAACTTGAACCAACTGACGCCAATGTCTGATTCGAAAAATACCGATCCTGCTCAATCTAATTCCAAGCAGTACAACGCTCTTTGGACTCCAGGTTGGTATGAACTTGACCAGACCCTTTCGCTGGGCGACCGCCAAAAGTTTTGGTTCTTTCAAACACCGCCCGACGAGTGTCAGGCGATCGCTGATGAGCTGGACTTCGTTTTTTTCAACCAGCTTGATTCCAGCGAGAATTGCATTGTTCGATATGCGAAGATCGTTGAAATACGGCATCGAGAGTTGGGCGACTTGCTACGGGTCGACACCGATGGTTTGGACTACATTTTCTTTCCGGCCGATGGCGAAGAGATCGTTGTTAATGCCGAAGAAGAGCCGGGATCGACTTACGACAGCGATTTGGAAGTCGCCGATTGGTCGGTGCTGGTGAAGCTCGTTGAGGTTTCAGAGCCGGTTGCCGATATGGTTTAGGTTTGGGTCTTCAGATTTAAGTTCCCCACCTTAAGATCCCCATCCCCACTTGCTTGTGCTTCGAGCTTGTACGTTTCATTTATTCAAGCGTCGTCGTAGTGTTGGCCTTATGCGAGATGGCCAACAATTTCTGATATCTGCCAACGGAGCTTTGATTGAGCCGCTTTTCCTTTTGCTCCAGCGTGTAGAATGTGCGCGGGCAAACAAGCGACCAAGTCAGGGAATCAAACGATGCGATCTTACTTCAGTACGATGCTCCAGTGGCGCAGGCGCAATGTCCCTTACTTCGCCTGCAAAATTGTAGCGTTTGGGCGCGAGCCCTCCGGTTTCTCAGCGTTCCGCTTGAATAAAACCGGGGAGCTTGCGCTCCACCGCTACAAAGTAAGGACAATTGGGCGCGGGCGTTCCAGTTTACGGCTTGGCTTGATCGGTCTTGTTTGCTGGGCTGGTTTGATCTTTTGTGGGACGAGTCTGTTGGCCCAGGGAGTGAGCAATGTTGCGTTGGCACAAGACACGGCTGTGAAGAATGCGGCTGCGAAAAGGCAAGCATCAACCCAGCCAGCTCAGCCGGTCGTTTCTTCTGATTTGCTGGTTCGCAATCAACCAATCGTGATGCGTGCCGAAGCCTACGCTGGTTTGCCGTACGGAATCGGGAAAGTCAAATTTCGTTTGCAAATGGGCGACGAGATGATCGAGCGAGTCGGTGCGACTTTATTGTCGGACACCGAAAATCGGATCTTCTATCCAGTGGTCTCGCGTTCGGCCGCCCGTGCGTTCCTCGATGGAATTCTCGGTGGTGGTAACAACATGCCCGACGATTCGCAGACGATCTGGTTCTTGTTCAAAGGCGATGCGCCGTTAAACCTGACACTTCAGGGAACCGATGGGGTTTCGTTTATCGTGCCGGTCGATCGCGTCAAAAAGCAGCGTCAGTTCGATCGTACTGTGCGGCAGTGGTGGCAAACATTCAATCGTGTCGTCAACACACAGGCCGAGGCCAGCGACTATCCGCCATTGGTCGAAACCTATTTGCAAATGCTGGTTGGTCGCCGAATGGGGCTTGAGGTCCCGCTTCCTTCCAATCGCAAAAAAGATCCTCTGATGCAGACGTTTGAATTGATGTTCGATGTTGAGACGTTGCGCAATGATCAAGTGCGTCAGTTGATGCTCAGGGGTGTAGATCTCTCGCCGGCCAATCAGCCGTTGCCTGATGAGATTCAGTGGACGCCGGTGGTGGTTAAGAACCTTCCAGACAACGTCGAAATAGAACCGATTGCGAAATGTGTTCCCAAAGAGTGTTTCTATCTTCGCTTTGGAACCTGGACAAATCAGCTTTGGCTGCAGCGACTGTTGGAAGAGTTTGGCGGCGACTTGAGCCGAATGATCCAGGTTCGTGGCTTTAAATACAAAATCCAATCCAAGTTTCTCAATCAGCTTGCGATCAAGTCAAGCGAGTGGGACCGGTTGTTTGGTGGCAACCTGATCGACGACGTTGCGGTGATCGGCACCGATACCTATTTCGATGACGGGTCAGCCGTCGGAGTGTTGCTGCACGCCAAATCAACGCAGCGACTCGAAAGGAATCTTCGGACCAAGCGTGCCAAGTTCGCCAAAGATAACGCGGAGCTTGGCGTGACGATCGCCAAGATCCCCTTCGGGGACGATTCGATAGAGTTTCTTTCAACGCCCGACAATCGCTACCGATCGTTTTACGTTGTCAGTGGTGATTGTCATTTGATGACGACGTCGCTTGTTATCGCCAGAAGGTTTCTAGAGGCCGGTCGCGGAATTGGCTCGTTGGCCGACTCGGAGGAGTACCGTTACGCGAGGTTCAATCGTCCGTTGGAACAAGACGATACGATCTTTGTCTATCTTTCAACCGATTTCTTTCAGCAGCTTTTGACGCCGCAGTATCAGATTGAGCTTCGTCGTCGAAATCGAATCGTGACTGACATGATGCTGTTGGAGCTGGCGACGATGGCAGCCAGAAACGAGGGCCAGGGAAACTTGACTGTCGCACAAATGATTCAGGGAGGTTACTTGCCGCAGGGGTTTGGCTATCGGCCCGACGGTGGGACGTTCGAAACGGTTGACGATCATTTGAAGGATTCGATTCGAGGGAGGCGTGGCTTCTTCACTCCAATTCCCGACTTACCACTGACCAAGGTTACGGCCGAGGAGTCAGGTTGGTTTCAGGAGCGGGCGACTTTCTTTACTCAGGCGATCCGGTCGCTCGATCCCATGTTTGTCGCGATTAAGCGTTATGAGCACCGAGAGAATGTTGAGCGAGTTGTTTTTGATGGCCGACTGGCGCCGTTTGGCGAAGAGAAGTACGGTTGGTTGATGTCGATGCTTGGTCCCCCGCTTGAGAATGAGGTCGCTCGGGCGCCGGGCGACATTATTCGGTTGCAGGCCAGCGTGCGAGGCGGTCGTTCGCAGCCGCACATTCCCGCTCATCAAATTTTTGCTGCGGTCGAGGATCATCTCGACCCCTCGGTCGATCTTCGGCCCAGTTCATTTATCAAAATGTTGCAAGCGTTAAAAGAAGCGCCTGGTTATATCGGCGCCTGGCCAAGTCCCGGCTACACCAATTGGATGCCGGCGTTGGGAAGTCAGCCAGACCAATTCGGCTATACCTATTCGCGGTTGCTGAAACTTTGGAAGCTTCAGTGGGGCCAGTTCTCGGCGATTTCATTTGACCAGCGTCGGTTGGAAGCGCTTAAACCACATCTAAAAGTCGTCGATCGCGAGCGACCGTCGCAGATCCGATTGGAAGTCGGAGATTTGGTGAATTCGAATCTACGCAACTGGGCCAACTCGCTGAACTATCGCCGTAGTTGGCAGACGTCAGTGGCCAACGTGCGCCTGCTAAATTTGCTGGGCCAGCAGTTTCGTGTTCCGCCGGAGTCGGCTCGCGTGATTGTTGAACGGATGCTTGGGGTTGAGTTGGTTTGTTCGCTGGGTGGTGAGTACCGATTGGCTCAGTTGCCATCAGGTCGAAAGGTCTGGCACTCGACGGCTTGGCCGTCTTTCTCTCGGCCCGAGATTCCCGCTGGCCACACGGCTCCGCTTCTCAAGTGGTTTCGAGGTTTGGAAGTAGAAGTCAGTAAAAGACCGACTCAGTTTTCGGTTCACGGGTTCGTAGACATCGAGCGCAACGAAGTCGAAACCAAGCTGCCTTCATTTGACATGTTCAAGGGGTTTTCCAATCTCTTTGGAGGCGGGAAAAAGAAAACAGACGACAAGAGCAAGAACAGCAAAGATGATGAGAAAGATGACGGGAAAAAGCTTGGTGGATCACCGCCAATTCAGACGTCTGGTCAGAAATAGGCTCTCTCATTCTGTTTCCTATTTGTTTCTTAATCCGGGCGTCTGTGATCGAGGTGGCACGATTTTCACGGAAGATTTATATTGCCCTTCTTGGCAAGGGCTCCGCATCATGCAGATCTTGCCTTTCCACGATTGACCGCCGCGTCTATCAAGACTGACCACAACCTGAGGCATGCGATAGTCCAGCCTCGCTTATGCCTTGGGTCATCTTACGTAGAAGCGAAATCTGGAAGCTACTGCCAACGGATTGACCAAAAGGATCGACTAAATGGAATGGGTATTTGCGTTACTCGCTTTGACCGCGATGGAAATCGTGCTGGGGATCGACAACATCGTGTTCATCACGATCGTGTCTGGCAAGCTTCCTCCCGAGCAGCAGCCGCTGGCTCGACGGCTTGGGTTGGCGCTGGCGTTGATCACCCGACTGTTGTTGCTTCTTGCTTTGTTCACCGTGGTTCATGATGACGCTTTTGAGAAACCGATTTTTGAACTGACGCAAATCGGTGTTCCGGAGTCATTGATTGAAAAGATGAGCGCTGGTGAAAGCGCGCCCGAGCATGTTCATGTACCGGCGGAGTTGCAAAAAGAGATAGATCAGGAACACTTCAATCTGGCCAACGGTGTATCCTGGAAAGATCTGATTCTGTTTCTTGGCGGGTTGTTCTTGGTTGGAAAAAGCGTCTACGAAATCCACGACGAATTTGGCCACACCCAAGAGCACGAGGTCACTCCGACGCGCTCGATGTTTGTGGGGGTGCTGATTCAAATTGCTCTTCTTGATATCGTGTTTTCTCTCGACAGTGTGATCACCGCGGTCGGGATGGTGGATCAACTGTGGGTGATGGTGACGGCGATCATTCTGGCGGTGATTGTGATGTTGATTTTTGCAGAACCGGTCAGCCGATTTGTTGAAACGCATCCGACGCTGAAGATTTTGGCACTGAGCTTTTTGATTCTGATCGGAGTTATGTTGGTGGCCGAGGGCGTCGGGGCACACATGGACAAGGGGTATATTTACTTTGCGATGTTCTTCGCATTGGTTGTCGAAGTGCTTAATATTTCACTAAGAAAAAAAGTTCCCGATAAAAAGTCTCTTGGCCACTAAAAGATGAAACGCTTTCGCTGCCAAATTCGTATAAACTCTAGTTGACGGTCGTCATGACCGTTATGCATGTATCGGATTGGCGCACCGAGGATCCGAATTCGGTGGGCGATTGGTAATCGCGGCAGGCGATCTGCGTCGAACAAAATTGCGGAATCGAAAATGTTGGCTTCTTCAAAACGCATTTATTGCACGATTCTGCCGTTTGCCCTGCCCTGCGTCGTAGTGGCTTTGGTGTCGATGACGTTTCTGTGTTCAGTTCAACCATCGGTCGCTCAGGACGACATCAAGTTTCGGGAATTTGATCGGAGCATGGTTCACTCGCCGCGTGAAATGGCGCGAGATCTGAACTATCTGTTTCTCAAAGACAAAAAGCACCCGCTTGCTGATATCGATCCGGAAAAGCTCAAAAAGCTTACCGAGTTGGGTAAAAGCTTCATTGAGAACCTGAGCGAAGAAGAGAAAGAACAGGCGCGCAAGTTCGCCGAGACGTTCATGCATGACAAAGGGCTTAACTCGCCCGAGGGCAAACAGCTGATGGACCAGTTGGGTGTTTCTCCTGAAATGCAAACCGAGCTTTCGAAGGAATTTGGTGATAACGATCCAACCGACTTCGAGAGGTTTCGGGATCTCTTTCGAAGTAAGAATCAGCCTAGCGGTGGTAGAAAGCAAAAGAACTCGTCAAATAAAGACAGTGTTCCCAAGCGTGGTGAAGGTAAGAAGACTTCCTCCAATGGGATCGAGTCAGGGCCAGCCCAAGGGGCCAGCAAACCGGTTCCACGAGGCCAGAAAAATGCCGGTCAGTCGACACCCAAAAAAGTTGGGTCCGGCGACATCCCCAAAGATCTTTTCGAAACGCTGCCCAACGAGCTTGGTGGTGATGCAAAAGGAAATTCGGCTAGCGATCTGGCTAAAAAGAGAGGCGACGGAATCGCTCCATTTTCAGACGGGAAATCAAAACGCGGTTCCGGTCCAATTGACGCCAATTCCAACAAGAGCGTTGATGGTGATGCAAAGAAAGTGGATCCCCTCGGTCGGCCATTTGAATTGCCCGGCGAGAAAGACAAATTGGGATCGAAGGATTCAAATCGCTCTGATGGCTATCTTGAGCGCGGCACAGGAAAGTCTATTCCCGGTGAGATTCAAGACGGGTTAAAGAATGGTCCTGCTGGAGCTGGTGAGGAGTTGGCCAAAAACGATGAAAAGCTTGGCCGCCAAGAGTTGTTGGAGATCCTCAACGGGCTTGGCGGCGACCCCAAGAATGCGAAAGATGGCGATCCGTTTTCTGGTTTGGGGAAGAACAAAAGTGCCTCTGGCGACAAAACCTTGGACAAAATAACCGGTAAATCGCCTGGCCGCTTTGCTGGCAAGGATGGCAAGAAAGACCTAGAAGGAATTTCCGGTCAGGAGTTTGATGAGACTTTCAAATCGTGGGTCCAAATGGAAGCGATCAGAAAAGGAATTCAGGAGTATCAAAAGGGCGGCGGTCCAAGCGAGTTTCAGCGCCGTTCACTTGAGTCGGTTTTTAAAAAGGGGTTCAAAGGACTCGGTGACACGTTAGGTGACTCGCTGAAACGGGGCAAACGGGGCGGGTTTTCAGAATCTGATTTCAAAAGCAAGTTGGATCGAGCGGTTTTCGAAGCCGCCAAAGAAAGTGTTCAAACCGATGGTCGCTCGGATCGGGAAGCAGAAGGAATCGGCGGAGCGGTTGAAGACACGCTTGGCGGTTTGCTGGAGAAAGTCTCTGAAGTCGCAAAGAAGAAACGGGAAGAGCGACATCGGCGACAGATGGAGGAGTGGACGAGGTCCCGGGGCTCTGCTGCCGAAAATGGACAAGGCTTTGGCGATTTGCCTTTTCCAGACTCGGGAAATCGGCCAAAATCAGGTGGACCAACCGCGTTTGATTATGGTTCTGGTGCACTTGGAGCCGCAACCGATATGCTCGAGAGTGTTCCCGAGCTGCCGGTCTTGAGTTCGCAAAACCTGCTAATGTTTCTCTTGATTGCTGGGTTTGTGATCTTGGCCCTGAACTTGTTGTATCGATACTTTTCCAGCGTGCCGCCAAGTCCCGCCGCGCGAAAGTTTGGGCATTCATTTCAAGCGGCAAAGATTCGCTCTCCCAAGGATCTTGTCGAAGCAGTCGATTACTTTATCGTTCAGAAATTTGGAGCTCAATCGCAGTGGTGGAATGCGAGGCATGCCCGCGAAGTCTTGTGCGCAAGAGCGCCTGGCTATAGCGCTAAGATTTCTGATTTGATTAAGGACTATGTCCGAGCTCGCTATACCCGAGCCGATGCGACTTTGTCGGCTCAGCAGCAACTTAGCTTCAAAAAGACTTTGCAGGAGCTTTCCCGCGAACTTCCGGTCGATTCGAAATTGCCGAGCGAGCCCCCAGAGTCGGCAGAAGCCAGTCAGGACGAAGACTAAAATGCTGCAGGCTTTTTTGAAGGCGAATTTACCCGATCGGGCGCCGCTCGAATCGACTCCTCCTCGTTTCGATCGCAATCCAAGAATGGCGCAAACTAAACCCTCCCAGAGAGAGGGTTTCAAAAGCGATGTGAGTGCCATTAGGTTAGCGCCCAAACTCAGCGCATCCTCGATACAAGAACTGGGGCTAACGCCCAAACGGCTCAAAAAAATGGCGCAGTTTTTCATGTGCCTCGTGATTGCAGTAATCAGCTTCTTGCCGATGCAGGCTGCGGCTCAGCGTTTCGGTGAGGATGGTCGGTTCGCGTCAAACCTCAACCTTACCGAGCGCCAGTGGAAACGCGGGTTTCATGGTTTCAATTTGATCTGCATGGGGTTGGAACTGGAGCATCAGGATCTCAGTAGCTGGCGGCGAATCCCTGACGATCAAAAGGTGTTGGTCATGATGGGGGATTTGGATGTGAAAACCTGGAAAGATCCTAGAGGCTTTATCCAGCGGCGGTTGCAAAGCCCAGTTGATCTCAATGTCTATTTGGAAAACGGCGGCGCGATCCTGGTTGCGTCGGACGTGGAGAACTCGCATGTTCTCAAGCGGCAAGGGATTCGATTTACCGGTTCGGGAGTCGTCGCCGAAAACGAGGAGGACTTTTTCAATGGTGAGTTCAGCGATTGTCCTGTTGTGACCAATATCCAATTGCCGATTCCTGTGCTTGGCGGCATCGATTCGCTGGTGACCAATCGTCCGGGCGTAATTAGGCTCGCCCCCGACACGAAATGGAAACGGCTTGCGTACTTGCCGTCACTGGTTGGATCAAGGCATGGCAACCTGTTTTCACTTGCAGGTCAAAACCGGGCGGGTGGGAAGCTGATATGCTTCTCCGATCATTCATTGTTTTCCAATCAGATGCTGATGCACGGAGACAACGCACTGGCCGCCAAGCAAAGTCTGGAATGGCTAGCTGGGGAGCGACGGAAGCATGTTTTGGTGCTCGTTGATGGGGTTCCGCAATCGCAAGTCAATCCCGCCGACATGAATGTTGAGCTGCCTCAACCCAGCGAGGAAGAAATTGTCGAAGCGATGATGGACTCGCCGTGGGCGATGATGGACTTTGGAAACTCTGTGATCGGCCTTCTCGAAGATGAGGATATGATCAATGAGTTTGTCAATGCTCAAACGGATCGCATTCGCCGACCTGTGCTCAATCGATTTCTGATCTTTACCGCGTTTGCGATGGCCTGCGTGTTCGCTTTGATTACTTACACATGGCAGAAAAAACTCAGGCGTAGAACGGTCAGCGATATCGCGAACATCAAAGCGATCGAAAGACGGAAAAAAGACAAGCGGCTCAAAAAGACAGAAGCGAGTCAAGCAAAGCTCTGTTTTGAACGACAAATGGCTGTTTTGGCGATGCTTGATTCGTTCGGCCTTGATTTTGCCAATCGACGATTCGGTGACATGCCCGATTTTCCGGAGGGGCTTGGGATTGGGAACGATGAACACGGGGTCGCAATTCAACATGCCATGAAGACGATTGCTGACGACTATCGGAACAAGCCGCGTTTGTTCTGGACGGAAAAACGATTGTTGGCAGTTGACGGCGCGGTCCAGCATTGGCGTGCCTATTTTGATTCGGGAATGTCGCGACGAGCCCAAGAGGCCAGTATCGTTGAGGCGACTATTGCTGAACCGTAGTGGGAGAGCGCCAAGGCATCATTTTCCCCCGCCCAAATCATGGGTTTCCAGACGTTCATGAAGTTCCATCATTTCCTAAGCCGTTTTGATAATTGGTAACCCGACGCGTTGGCGAAGGCGAATCGGCAATAAGCTTCGCCCTCGCTAACGCGTCGGGTTGTGATTTAATTAGCCGTTTGGGCGATAGCCCCGGTTGAACTGCCATTAACCGTGGCTATCGCCAAAACGGCTGATGTTGTTAAGGAGTGTTTTCAAAAAATCACAACCTAATCGCGTTGCTATTGGACGCCAAAGTAATGCTGTCAAACTAGTCAATGACCCAAAGAATTCATGCCGCCAGTAAAGCATATAGCGGAATCGGATTGATTGACGATAATTGAAACCTGAGACGACAAATAAAACTGAGGAACTTGTGAGCAATACCATCAATCTCCAATCGGTCGCCGCAGAAGCCAACGATCTGCGAGTTTCGGCGCTCCAGAGTCTTAGTCGAAGTTTGATTGATCTTGATGAAGTGATCGAGCAAGTCCTGATCGCGACGATGGCCCGAGGCCATGTGCTACTTGAGGGCGTTCCGGGAACTGCCAAGACAACGTTGTGCCGCACGCTGGCCAGTGCGTTGGGGTTGGACTTTCGTCGGATTCAGTTTACGCCAGACCTGTTGCCGTCCGATGTGACGGGAACCAAAATTTTGGACCAATCAAAATCCAAATTCGTTTTACAGACAGGCCCGATTTTCTGTCAGCTATTATTGGCCGATGAGTTGAATCGAGCGCCGGCTAGAACTCAATCGGCGTTGCTCGAGGCGATGCAGGAAAGCCAAGTCACGATCGAAGGCGAAACGTTGCGTTTGCCAGATCCGTTTATCGTGTTGGCGACGCAGAACCCGGTTGAGCAGGAAGGCGTTTATCGTTTGCCAGAAGCTCAACTTGATCGCTTTATCTTTCGCGTGAACGTCGGCTATCCCGATCGCGACAGTGAGATCGAACTGTTGGAGTTGCAGGAGGCCCCACCCGTTGCGTTGCAGCCGCTTTGTTCGCCGGAAAAAATCCTTCGCATTCAAAACGCCGTTCCGCAGGTGTTCGGCAAACGCGAAATGAAAGAGTACGTCGTTGACTTGATTCGCGAGACTAGAAATCACCGAGACGTTTTACTTGGTGCCAGCCCCCGAGCGGGAATCTATTTGCTCAAAGCCGCCCGAGCGCGTGCGATCTTGCGTGGCAAAGAGTTTTTCAGTCACGAAGACGTACAGGCGATCGCCCACTCGGTTTTGGAGCATCGTGTGATCGTGCGTCCCGAGGCTGAGCTATCCGGGCATTCGATTTCCGAAATTGTGGCCGAGATTATCCAATCGGTTCCAATTCGAGGAGCGGAATAAGCATGCTGACGGTTCGCAGCAGTGTGATAATTGCGACTTCGGTGGCAGTGCTTTCCATCGCGATCCTTGGCGATCATGAAGGCTTGTCTCTGGTTTGTCTGGCGTTTTTGCTGTGGGTGCTGTTTGAATGGATCCTGTTTCAACGATTCATGTTTTCGGCGCGCCGGGCCCTGCCCGACTGCGTTCGTAAGATCAATGATCAGGGCGACGAATTGATCACGATGGTTGCCGATCGCATCTACCGTGTCGAGCTAACTGGCATGTTACCGCGCAAGTCGAGTGGCTACCGATTGTTGATCAGCGATACGGTCCCGGATACTTTCGAGGTCGTCAAAGGCAAGCAGTTCAAAGTGATCGATAGTTCAGGCAAGCGTGAGTTCCGTTTGGACTATGAGGTCCGGACCCCGATTTGTGGCAAGATGGTGTTTCCAGGAATCCAAGTCGAGATCTCCGATCATTGGGGCTTCTTTCGAACCGAGCAGTTCGTGCCCGTGAATCAAAAGCCGACGGTGTTGCCGTTTCTGATTCGTCCTCAGACTACCGTTTCCGTTCTCAAGCACAATAACTTGCAGCGTCACATCGGTCATCACCGCCACAAGAGCGCAGGTGTCAGTTCGGAGCTGCTGGGGATTCGCGATTATCGAGTAGGAGATCCACCTCGAACGATCGCCTGGAAACCGACGGCTCGGCTTGGGAAGCTGATGACGTGTGAGTTTGAAAATGAAGTCCCGATTCGGGCAACGATTCTGGTTGATCTGGCGCCCTATCAGTTTCAGGGCCGACCGGGGCCATCGCCGGCTGACCGAGCCATCATGTCGGCGGCATCGATTGCGAAACTCTTGCTGGCTGATCGGGATCCAGTCGCAGCGATTCTATTGCGATCTGGATCGGCAATGCGGATTGGGCACGGCTCGGGCGAGCGTCAATTGTCAAAGATTTTGCAGTACTTGCTGGCAGCTTCGAACCCCAATCCGTCGCTGCACCATGTTGCGCCTTTGAAGCTTATCAAAATCGTTTTTGAAAATTGCTCTCGTCGCTTTCCCCATTTGTTTGACGAGCAATTCAATTCGGGACCAATTCGTTGGCGGCTGTTTGGTGCCAATCGAAATGATGGCCAGCGGCGGCTTTTGTCAGTTGTGCTTGAGCATCTGCTTGACCTTGAGCCGGGTATGTCGACGCGATTGCAGCATGATGATAAAGCGATGGGCGAAGCCTGCATGCAGTACGTTGAACGGTACGTTGTGGTTTCCAATGCGACCAGCATTTCGTTTGAGCAACCGTGGGTTGATCCCGGTCGATGGCGAACTGCGTCTCATGGAGGAACGAAACTGCTTTGTGCCAATTTGCTCGACGCCCGATCGCGAGCCAAGGACAACGAACTGTTCGTGTTGATCGCGCCTGAGCCGATTGATCAGGATAGTCTTGAGTTGATCGAAAGTTCAGTCAAGACAGTCGTCGCCTCCCGGCATCGAGTGATCTTCGTGGCTCCTTCCGTCCCTTCGCCCAACAACTTGATCCACGATCCGGTTGCTGCGCGTATTTTGGCCAGAGAAAACCGGGTTGATCTTTCTCACTCCGATAGCGAATTGAAATGGCGATTGGGATCGCTGGGAGCGGCGTTTGCGAGAATTGAAGATCCCTCGCTGATGCAGGTCATCGCCACTCAAGTAGGTTTACTGCAGTCCGGAAAATCTCGAGGTCGCGCAGTCGGGGTTCGAGGCTGATGGTCGAAAACGAAAACAGAATTCAGGAACAACGATCGGACGATTCTAAAACTGGTGCGCCGGTAAATGAATCGTCAATCGTTCGATCCGTAAATTCGGGAGTTGTTTTTAGGCTGACGCCCAACGCGACGTTGGTTATGCTAGTTTTCGTTGCAGCGGCGTTTGGTCTGTTGACCGCGCAGTTCGAGACGATCACTCGAGTGCCGTTTGTGTTGATGGTCGGCTTTTTTATTCTGATGGTCTGGTTTCGATCTGCGTTGGCGCTGTCGTGTTTGTTCCTGATACTCGGCTGGTTCGTTGTTGTAAAACGTTTCCGGATTTCGCCCTGGTTCCAATATGATCAGAATGTGATTTTGGCTTCCGATCTCATGTTTTCTCTTTTCGTGATGGCCTTTGCGGCGGCTTGTTTTCGCTATCTTGAAACAAGAAAGTACTGTCTGGGGGTTCTGTCAAAATTTGGATGGGGCGCTGGGGCGGTGAAAACGAAACACGCCAATCGGGAGTTCCCTTCGCTGTTGGGCGGGCGCTGGTGGTTGATTCCAGTCTCGATCGCGGCATCATTCGTTTTGCTGGGCACGTATCCGCTTGATACTGCCGCGGTGCAAAAGTACTGGATCAAGCCTGCGCCCGCGCGGTTGATTGTTTTATTTGGTGTCCTGTTTCTGGCGTGGTTTTTGATCCGAAGCATTTTTTCGCTGGTAATGCGTTGGAAAATGGATGAAGATCAAGCCGCAGTTCACGTTCGTTCGGTGTATGCAAAAGAGTTTTGGCGAGAACATCAAGCGATCGAGTCGCGGCGGGCAAAAGCGATTTCGAAAGGTAGTTGATTTGACAAAAGGCGTCTGTGTCGTGTTGATTGCTTGATCGGATGAACGAGGAACGCCTTGTCGCCTGTACATTCGAATTTGATTCCAGATGCCACCAAAACTATTGACGATATTGACGATATTGCTGATTTAGATCAGTCGTTTAACAACGAAGTGAGAAGAAAGATGTGGGTAGGAATTCGAGAATTCATCGGCTGGTTGCTGGTCGTGATTGGGCTGGCGTGTGTTGGTGCGGTGGTTTCCTTGGCGCTGCAGCGCAATGTGCTTGGCGCGATGGCGTTGTCACTTCCAGCAACGATTGTGTTTCGTTCGGGAATCGGGTTGGTGAGAATGTCAGCCGCTTCGCGAGTCGCGACCAGGTTGAGCCAGAAGAAGGCGAGTTGAAAATGACGACCCGAGTGACCCCTCGACATTTTCCAATGCGTTTGGGTAATTGGTAACCCGACGCGTTAGCGAGGCGAATCTCCCCTAGGCTCTATCCCTTAATTGGTATTTTCTTAGAAAACGACACCTGAGATCCTCCCCAAGTTTCTTACCACAGATGCTCAAGGAGGAGCAGCAGATGTCGCGTCATAATTTGACAGAGTTGGAATGGAATGCAATACGA
>CALJOA010000127.1 GCA_937981585.1 uncultured Pirellulaceae bacterium
ATTGAGCCCAACGGCAAAAAAAGACATCAAATCTGTCCACAAACAAACGCCAAAAAACAGACATCAAAAAACTGAGACGCTCGGTTATCAATAATTCGCAATTCAAGAAAATGTCGGGCGCATCAAGAGTGCCCGACCTACTATCGCCCAGTTTGGGTAGCTGGAGATCACACCACCTGCCACAGCAACCAAGCCAATCCGAATCCGACGCCCGACACGACAGTAGAAATCACTGTCCAGGTTTGAAACGTTTGTTTCTCAGTCATCATCATGTAACGGCTGACCAACCAGAACCCACTATCGTTTACATGTGATATCGCCGTTGCACCTGCTGCAATTGCAACAACGACTAGAGCGAGTTGGGGCTGCGAGAGATCTTCCGTCATTCCGGCCATCAGTCCAGCGGCCGTTACCATCGCGACGGTGGCCGAACCTTGAGCGACTCGAACGAAAACAGCGAACAGATACGCCAGCACCAAAACGGGGATGCCCCATTCTTGGCACGCAACGCTCAGCGCCTCACTGACTCCGCTGGCGCCCATGACGCCTTTGAACACGCCTCCGGCTCCGGTAATCAAAATAATGATCCCGGCCGGACCGAGGGCTTTGGTCGTGACGTCCATCAGAACCGATTTGTCGTATCCGCGGCCATAGCCGAGATAGATCAATGCACCGAGTGTCGCCAACAACAATGCGATGATCGGATGGCCGAAAAACAGAAGAACCTTTGAAGTCGTGCTCGCCTCGGAAATTTCTTTCTTGACGGCGCTGTCGTAAGCCTTCTTTCTCGCTTTTGGATCTTCCTGATCTTCGATGCTTAATTGGCTGACCAACGCTTGGCGTTCAATGCCTGACGCCACGTTTTCTTTGACAACCGTTCCCAAGAGGATCAAAGCGATCGGCAGTCCGATCAAAACCAGGATCGAAGTGAAGCTTGGCAGATTGGCTTCGTCTTGTTCAGTTGACTCTTCGAATTCTTCAGGCGGTGCGATGTAAAGCCGGTTGGCCATGAACTTGGGTAATAGAATCCCACCGATGATCGCGGTCGGGAAACCAACGATGCAGCCAAACAGAATCACCCAGCCGAGCCCAACCCCCAATTCATAAGCCACCCACACCGGCCCAGGCGTTGGCGGGACAAACGCATGCGTGACCATCAATCCGGCCAGCAGCGGTAAACCGAATGCGAGAACTGACTTGCCCGTCTTTTTTGACAACGCGTAAATGATTGGTGTGATAATTACCAGGGCGACGTCGAGGAAGACAGGAATCGAAATGATAAATCCCGTCACGACCATCGCCCAAGGCGCACGTTTCTCACCAAAAATTTTCAACAGCGATTTGGCGAGGCTTTGCGCTCCCCCGGAATGTTGAAGCAACGCACCAAAGATCGCCCCCAGTCCGATGATTGTCGCGATAAAGCCCAAGCTCGATCCCATTCCATCGGAGATCTTGTTTCCAATGGTTGCCAGTTCAAGTGTTCCGGCGCCGCCGGTTAGTTCCTTTGCTGATCCAACCGCCACAAACAGGCTGGCACAAATCAAAGCCAAAAACGCTTGCATCCGAAGCTTCAAAATCAGCACCAAAAGCACAACGACGGCCAAAACCAACAGAGTCAACAAGTAACCGAGCGAAAGTTTTTGGGCTTCTTGAGCGAGCATCAACAAGTTGATCATTTTCTTCTTTCGCGGTCGTTGCAGTCGTGGGTTCGAGCAACCATTGAACCTGCCAAATGTGTGGCTCACGTATCAGCTGAGGCGGTGTCGGATCGCCCAGGCTGTATTTGAATGAAGCCACTATGATAAAGATCTTTCGCCAACTAAACGACTGTTTGCCAAATGAGATAACAAACTTTCTTGGGCGGGCGGGCTCCTTTGAGCCGTTGTCCTGTGGCACTTCAGGCTCAGCAGAAGCTTCGCCCTCCCCGGGGAAGCAATTTGTAAACGCAGCCTGGTGCGACTGCGCTAGTCGGCGCTAGCCAAGGTTAATGGCAGTTCAACCGTGGCAAACGCCAAAACGCCAAAACGGCTAATAAAGCGAGGGCGGGGTAAACGCCGCTTCTCCCTCGCTAACGCGTCGGGTTACTAATGGCACGGAAACCGTGGCTATCACCCAAACTAAAAAAGTGATGTCGCTGAAACAAGTTTCAACGAGGGTCATTACGGCGGGTCGTAACCGCCTTCACGAAACGGGTGGCACCGACAGATTCGGCAAGTGCTTTTCCATCCGCCACGAATCGCGCCGTACTTCTTAATTGCTTTGATGCAGTAGGCGCTACACGTCGGTTGGTAGCGGCAGTTGCTGCCCAAGACCGGGCTGATGCAGACTTGGTACATCCGGACCATCAGGATGATGGCGTTGCCGGGAATACGAACCGCCGATTTCGCCAAATTCAAAAGCGATTTCATGGCTTGATTTGTTCCGGCTTGGATTGTCCTGCTGCCTCGCTTCCAAGTTTTCGATCGACACGCTCGGCGAGCCGTTTGATCGACCGAGTGATTCCTTCGAGTTCACAAACGGCACCTTTGCGCGGGCGAACGACCAAGTCCAGTCCCTCTGGCATTTCAATTCGCTGAACTCGAAAGGCTTCACGGATCAACCGCTTCCAGCGATTCCGAACAACGGCGTTACCGACTTTGCGACTGACCGATAGCCCCAATCGCGTGACTCCCCGATCATTTCGGCTTGCCCGAATCACGAGGAAATCATCCGCTGCAAACACGTCGCTTTGATAGACCGTGTCAAAGTCGGCTTGAGTAAGCAGGCGAACTGATTTAGGAAAACGTCGATCGGTCATTTTTTATTGTTTTAACTCAGTTGTGCGCAACCTGATTCTACCAAGCCAAATCGGAGCGAAGCAAATCACTTGACCATGCCGCGTCCAACTGCTTTAGCAATTCAAGGTCGGCCTCGGAAACCTCTGCCGGTACAGCGACTTGTAATGTTGCGATCAAGTCGCCGGAGCGGTCTTTGGATTTAATGCCCATGCCCTTGAGCCGCAGCGATTTTCCGCTTGAAGTGTTGGGGGGGACTTTGATGGAGACTGTCCCGTGAGGCGTCGGGATGTCGATCTTCGCACCCTCCACGGCTTCGATAAGACTGATTGGAACCGTCACGTTGAGGTTCAGTCCTTTGCGGGAATAGTTGGGATGCTGGGCGATTTTGACGGTAATGATCAGATCACCGCGTTCGCCGCCGTTGCCACTGGCATTGCCTTGACCACGAAGCCGGATTTTTTTGTTGGCTTCGATTCCCGACGGGATTTTGACATCGATCCGATCGACTTTGCCGCTGCGCCGCTGAAGCGAAACCTGGTGCTGGCCACCAAGCACGGCCGTGGCAAATGGAACGGTGATGTCTTG
>CALJOA010000128.1 GCA_937981585.1 uncultured Pirellulaceae bacterium
GCAATCACGCTCGAAAAGATGCACAAGATTCCCATGCGTGTCGCCCAGCAATTGGATCTCGATGTGGCGAGCGTGTTCAATGAACTTTTCAACAAATACTTCAGAACTACCAAACGCGGACAGCGACTCACGGGACGCTTGTTCGAAAGCCGCGTCAAATTCGTCTTCGCCGCGAACGACTCGCATCCCTCGTCCGCCGCCGCCATGGGAGGCTTTCAAAATCAGAGGATAGCCAAGCGAGTTGGCTTGCTCGCGCCCCGAGGCAACATCGGTGATGGCCGAGTCGGTTCCGCTAAGTACAGGGACGCTAGCGGCCTTGGCGATCATCCGCGCCGAAGTCTTGTCGCCCAGCTTCTGAAGCGTGTCGAGCGTAGGTCCTATAAAGACGATTCCGTTATCCTGACAGGCCTTGGCCAAATCGGGATTTTCGGACAGGAATCCATAGCCCGGGTGAATTGCATCGACGTTATGGTCGAGGCACAGCTCAATCAAAGCTGGAATGTTCAAGTACGATTTGATCGGCTCGCCGGGGTTGCCGATCTGATACGCTTCATCAGCCTTGAACCGATGAAGCGCGTAGCGGTCTTCGTGCGCGTAAACTGCGACTGTGCCGATCCCAAGTTCCGTCGCACTACGAAAGACTCGAATTGCAATTTCGCTTCGATTGGCAACTAGCAGCTTTTTGATTGGTTTCATGAATGTGTCGGTAGGAATTTGGGAGCCAAAGTATCTGTTAAAAACGGGCGTTGCCAAGGCAAAACAACACCTCTTCCCCAAGCAAAATCTATCTCAAGGGCCCAGTTACAAGATACTACAATTGAACCGCATTCAGCAGAGGAGGCACTTCGATAAACAGACAGATTTCTGGATGTTCAGCGATACAACATAAGTTGAAAAAATAGCTGATTTCGATCCGTGTGACCTAACGTGTCATTTGCGACTGCACAATGATTCCAAACCAAGGGATTACACATGCAGTTGTTCGTAAATATGCCCTGTAGCTTCAGAAGAAACTTTTCCAAGGGCTTGAAGGTTAAAGTCCATCGTGGTCCCCCGTCGGCTACCACCGACGTATGAAAGTTGATTTTCGAAGGGCGACATCGTCCCCTTCGGGAGACCATTTTTCAACTTTCAACAATTTTCGGAACGCTTCCTGTGGCTGTCAGATCAAGTAGTGACTACTACACAAAAGCCCCTTCTACCAATCAGCTTCCTCTTCTTTATCCGTTGGACCAAGTTTTCCGCGCACACTGTCAAGCAGCTTTTTGGCATCGTACAGTTTTCCAGCACGAACGACTTTGCGAACGTTTCGCGTGTTGCGAATCTTGTCGATTGGATTCCCTTCAACGACCACCAGATCAGCGACTTTGCCAACTTCAATAGAACCGTGGTCTTTTTCGATCTTGAACGCCCGTGCTCCGTTGATCGTGGCAATCTTGATCACGTCGGCCGCTGGAATTCCTGCTCGCACCATCGCATCCATCTCACGATGAACACCGAAACCAGGCAAGTGATTCCCGTTGCTCACGTGGTCTGTCCCAAGTGAAATTGTTCCTCCGGCTTTATGAAACGCCCCAATCGTTTTCAACTTCGCGTCGTAAATTCGCTGATAGATGCCCATACCTCTCATTGGCTTGCGATTCTTGACGATCTCCTGAACGTACGGCGTAAAGAACTTCGATTCATCAATCCAATAACCATACTCTTCACGGACACCCGGCTTGATTCCCAGATAACCGTAAGCAGTCAAAGTCGCGTCGAAAGTCGTTTTATTTTCGATAAAGTGTTTCGTAATCTCATCGAACTCTTCTGTGCCGTGTTTGATACTTTGAAGCGAGTTATACGCTGATGTTGAGCCGGGCATCGCATCACCGCCAAGAAAGTGCTCGATCCTGTCGATTCCCATTGAGATTGCATCTCGCGGATTGACGCTGTTTCGATAGCCTGAATCAAGATGCCCCGTCACAGTCAAATTATGTTTATGGGCCTGATCGATCAGAACCTTAAGCGAATTGGGATCAATCGATTTGGCTTTGAACCCGCCGACACCTTTCCCTGCCCAAAAATCGACTTCTTCCCGAATCTCTTTCTCCGACTTATCACGCGCCCAACCGGGTCTGGCACGACCAAAGTAAGGTCCGCTATTCAAAAGCTTAGGCCCTATCTGCTCGCCACTTTCAATTCGCTTGCGCAGGCCATGCATTGCGTCGGGATCAAACTCGCCGCACGAAAAAGTCACCGTTGCTCCATTGGCAAGGTATATGACAGGCATCACGGAATACTCTTCCCGGCGTTTTTTGAAAAGCCGGACGTTGTAATGTGCGTGGCAGTCAACAAAACCGGGAAGAACATGATGATTGTCTTCGAGCTCTAGATTTTCAGCACCCTCTTTCTTTGTACCGTCAAGCGACTTGAATCGGCCGTTAGAAATTTCGATTCCACGATTGGGAATAAATTTGGCTTGTTTAGTATCAAAAACATGACCACCAGTGACCACTAAGTCCGGTTTTTCCTGGGCGATCGTTTGTGTGCCAATTAAAAGTCCAATAAACAAGGCGGCGAGAAACTTAAAGCGATTCATTGTCGTGACCTAAAAGGGCGTTTTGATTCAAAACTATTTTGGCCTATTGCGAACCAGTTAGCCATCAAATGGATATATCAAACGACAAAAATGACGCCAAGTATGTTAGCTGCTCGGCGCTACTGAAGGATATCTTCTCAGCGACTACCGAGATCGGTCAATCGCTATCAGCAACTACCAACCCATTTTGGCGATTTGTAAGCCTGCGTTTCTTCGATCTCTTCGAATTACAGTTTGTCATTTATGAGTTCTGCCAGTCGCTCGGCGATTCTCCGGCAGCTTGCATCATCAAGCGACACTTGTGGCTTCTCTTCAGAAGAATTGAAAGCGGTGTCGCAAACACCAACAGATTTCCATGTCGATTTGAACAGAAAGTGATCGCAGACATCACAATTCGGATCATCGAGCGGCCGAGGATCTTTAAAGCCGAAATGTTGACGCGTTTGCGCAAGCAATTTTCCTTCGTCGGAAGTAAGCCGTTGAGGGCCGCCAAGCGGTTGAGGGCCGCCCAACAATTTGGAAAAGATCAACGTTCGACACGCCGCGTCGAGAATTTCGGTCATCCAAAATGCTTCTTCAAGCGATTTCCCATAAGTTACTACTCCGTGATTAGCCAACAGAATCGCGTTTGTGTGCTTGACGAATGGCAAAATTGAATCGGCAAACGCCTGGCTACCGGGCACTTCGAATGGTGCCAATGCAATCTCGCCAAGAAACAGATCAGGCTCGGCCAACATACAGTTTGGAAACGGAACTCGCGCGACGGCAAATGAGGTCGCGTGTGGAGCATGAGAATGAACCACTGCGTTTACGTCAGGCCGCTCGTTATAAACTTTGAGATGTAATTTGATTTCACTCGTAGGTCTTCCCGAACCCTCGATTGGGTTTCCAGAAAGGTCAACCACACAAAGCTCTTCCGGTTTCATAAACCCTTTGCAGCGAAGCGTCGGCGTACAAAGAATTTTGTTGTCATCAACACGAATGGACAAATTACCTTCGTGCGCCGCGACGAAGTCCTTTTGATACATTCGCCTGCCAATTTCACATATTTGCTCGCGCTCATTGAGATCGTTCATGTATTTACTTTACCATGCTCTCTACCGGAACGATTTAGCGGAACAGCGATAGACTGAATTGTCGTCTTCGACGGCAATGGTACACGAAGGCGTTCGGTTGGCAGCAACTAACGAACGTTCCTCAGCAGAGCAAAGATTGCCTGGTAACACGAAGAGGCTGTGATTTTTTCAAAACATTGCTTAACAAGATTAGCCGTTTTGGCGATAGCCACGGTTAATGGCTGTTCATCCGGGGCTATCGCCCAATGGCACTCACTTATAGACGCGAAAGCTCCTGAAACGGTAACCCGACGCGTGAGCGAGGGCGAAGCTAAAATGGAGTTCGCCCTCGCGACGGGTTTCCATTGCGTTTTCCTTCTGCCTGCTCATGGCAAATGAGCCGTTTATGGCGCTAGCCACGGATGAACAGCCAACTCGTATTTTTAGCTATAACGCAGCACTAGACGCGTAGAAGCAAGTTTAAAAGACTGGCTGAATTTGCGACCGGCAAACCGGTAGACGATTCGATAGATTCCATTGCGTTGTTCGAGTGGAGCCATGACTGATTCTTCCGTTTGATCAAGAAAAACCCAGCGATTCAAACGCAGTACAGACCCAACTTTCCCTCAAAGTGTCCCAAGCACATTGCGTGAAAAAAGGGACTTATGACCAAATCGTCACAAGTCCCTAGTTTTACCGAGTGGGGGCGACAGGAATCGAACCTGCACTCCTTTTGGGAACTAGATCCTAAATCTAGCGCGTCTGCCAGTTCCGCCACGCCCCCGGCGTGTTTTTACCGATGGAAATCGGCTGTGAATCTCCACTACTTTACACAAGTCTCCTCAAAACCGCTACTGTAAATCGAACCACATTTTTAGACACACCAATTGCCATTGGGTTCATCCTTTTCAAGGAAATATTCAGCAGCCTTGAATCCAGATGTGATACTAATTCATCGCTAGTTTATCGCTTTGAGCAAAACTGACCCCGCCAGTATTGGGCTATCGCAGTTGGCCACAATTGAGCGAAGTATTTGAGGGAAGTATATTAGTAGTGCTTTGTCTCAGCAGTTCCAGTTACTTTCAGCGTCACTATATTGCCGGAAAACCTCAGGGCCTGCGCCCAATAGCCCTTACTTTGTAGCGGTGGAGCGCAAGCTCCCCGGTTTTATTCAAGCGGAACTCTGAGAAACCGGAGGGCTCGCGCCCAAACGCTACAATTTTGCAGGCGAAGTAAGGGCCGTAGGGCTTGCGCCCCAACGCTACAAATTTGGCACTACTTTCGAATTGCTCTAGGTTATTGCATGTTCATCCGTGGCTAGCGCCAAAACGGCTCATCCCATAATTAAACTGTAGCAAAGCACTAGTCCCAACTTCAGCCCGCCCAACATCGCCAACATCAACCAAGAACGCATGTACTCAAAACAACAACATTACTTGCTTCGAAATTCAACCACGCTTCTACTCGCAATCGCCTGGGGATTGGGATTGGGAGTTGACCCGTCGGCAGCCCAAGACGCACGAGCCGTTGGTACTGAGGAGATTTCCGGGACGATTCTCGCGGTTGCTCCTGGCGAGATCACGATCAAGCAAAGCGACAACAAAGTCGCCACTCACAAGATCCAAGACAAACAGGATCGCGCCATCACAATAGCCGGGCGCCCAATGAACATCCCGGCCAAAATCGCGGTCACCGGAAATATTCCGGCCAAGCTGATTGAGCCCGGGATGATCCTCAAGTTCACTGGCAGGGCGAGTCTTTTTGGAAAATGTGACGGAGAAGTCAAAACCTTCGAAATCATCTCGGGCGACGCTTCTGACGATCTCAAAGTCAACTTTCTCGAACGCCCCGAAAAGAACAACCAGCCAGCCAAGTGCGAAGTCATCGGGCGAGTCGTCAATCTCTCGGGAAGCGGAAAGCTTCAACTTCAAGTGCCAAAAGACAAATGGGCCAAGAAGGAGCGCATCGTCTTTAAGATCGCCGACGACAGTGTGCTTCAAGTCGCCGATGACCATTTGAAACGAGTGCTGCCTAACGATATCGCTTCCCGCGCCGTTATCACGAAATTGTCCAATGGCGAAACCTTCATTCGTGAGATCGACATCTCTCTCACCGCCGAGCGTGAGCAGTTGACGACTTCGTTTGACGAGAAACTCGATCAAAAATTCAGTCATCTTTCAGATGAACCGGCGGGCAAACCGCGAGAACTACGCTCTGATCATTTCATACTCTACACCGATGTCTCGGACAGAAGTGCCAACGTATTGTTGGCGAAACTTGAGACGATGTACGGCTTGGTCAGCGGATATTATGGCAAACGCCCGCGTCAGCCGATTGAGTGCTACGTCGTCCACGACATCAAAGTCTGGCCGCCGGATCAGTTTGAACCAGCGGCTTTGCGGAAAATCACGGAACCCGCCGGTGTCACAATTTCGAGAACCAATCGCCAGCAAGGTCTGGCCAAAGCCACCGTATACTCGTGCGATGATCATGGTGTCGTGCAGCACGAAGCCGTCCACGCGTTTTGCATCCAGAGTTTCGGATCAACTGGACCGGTTTGGTATTCCGAAGGCATGGCGGAGATGGGTCAGTATTGGAAACCCGGTGAGCTGGCGGTCAACATCGACTCCGTGGTGATCAGCTACTTGACCAATGCTGAACCAAAAAAATTGGCGGACATCGTCGCAACCGGTCAGATCACCGGCGATTCCTGGCAGGCTTACTCTTGGCGATGGGCGCTTTGTCATCTTCTAGCCAGCAATCCCAATTACTCAAAACGATTTAAACAGCTTGGCATGAACTTGATGGCCGAGCAAAAAGATTCGTTTGAACTTGCGTACGGAAACGTTGCTGCCGAGATTTCGTTTGAGTACGACCAATTCGTGCAAAATTTTGGCAACGGCTATCGGGTTGATCTTTGCAGCTGGGAGTGGAAAAAGTGCGCGAATATTTCGAGCAACAAACGACTCAAACAAACTATTAAGCCCAACAGAGGCTGGCAAGCGACGAAGCTGCAAACGCGGGCTGACGTGTCTTACGATTTTGCCGCGGTAGGGAAGTGGAAGATCACCGGCGTTGGCGACGAAATGTCTGCCGATGGTGACCAGTCAGGTCGGGGAAAACTGATCGGCGCTATTTTGAAGGATTACCAACTCAGCGAACCATTTGAACTGGGTGAAAAAGGCGCGTTCGTCGCCCAGAGCGACGGCCAGCTGTACGTCCGTTGCCGGGACCAGTGGAACGGCTTACAAGACAACGAGGGCGAGATGGTCCTCCATTTGCGACGCACCCAAAAAGAATAGCCTAGAAAGAGACAGTACGAGGTTGTGATTTTGTTAGCCGTTTGGGCGATAGCCCCGGTTGAACTGCCATTAACCGTGGCTATCGCCAAAACGGCTGATGTTGTTAAGGAGTGTTTTGAAAAAATCACAACCTATACGTGCGTGCCCAAACGATGGGCGAAAAAAAAGACACGCCAATCGGCGCGCCTTTGTTAGAGCAATCAATCGCTCCGCAGTTTGTTCTTCTGGTTCTGACTACTTTTTCAGTGAGTCACGGATCTCAGTCAACAAGACGACTTCGTCTGAAGGAGGAGCGTCGTCAGCTGCGGTTTTCATCATTTTGGAAGCAACTTTAAGCGCGATGAAAATAACGAATGCTAGAATTGCAAAGTTGATAACCTCGGAGACAAACGAGCCGATACCGATCGCAGCTTGCTCAGAAACCATTTTGCCATCAACTTCTTTTTCAATCGTTCCGCCTATCGGAATCTTCCAAGCAGACATGTCGCCAACCTTTACGACTGAAGCAACGACAGGCATGACAACGTGATCGATGAACGACTTGACCATCGCGGCAACAGCCGTTCCCATTACCAAACCGACAGCCATGTCGATCAGATTTCCCTTAAACGCAAAGTCCTTGAAATCTTGAATAAATCCCATCGTAATTAACTCCTGAGTGGTTCGTGGTTATCCCATTGCTGGGCAGACGTATCCTTGCCTCCGTTGGATTTCTCCAACACTCCCGTAAAGCAGATAGTAGGAGAATTGTGATTCCGAATTCAAGCTGACCTGATCCGATACTTCACTTTAAAGACACGCCTCGTTGTAAATATTGAATATGTTCGGCAAAAACGCCAAGCTACGGGTTTGGGGTCGTGCCGGGTCGTACTAAGTCACTTTGATACGACAGTTAAGTGACATGGTTAGAATTGGCCTTCTCGACAACCTGATCGTCCGATCTCTCTTCAAACCAGTTACTCTGGCAATCGGTATTTCGGTTTAAACTTCGAAAGCAAAGAAGCCGGCATTGAGAATAATACTCATTCACATGCCTGTTCTCGCATCCGCTCCTGATCAACTACCGCGTCATCTGTAACAAATAAATTAACCAAATATGGGATACCGGAACCTTAACGCCTGCATCAACGATCTCGAGAAGAATGGGCATCTGATTCGGATCGAGCAGTCGGTTGACGCCAACTTGGAGGCGGCGGAAATACAACGGCGCGTTTATCTATCAGGAGGTCCGGCAATCCTGTTCGACAATGTCGCCGGTTGTCAGTTTCCAATGTGTTCCAATCTGTTTGGAACACTCGAGCGAGCACGCTTTATTTTTCGCGATACATTTGCCAACGTGCAACGCGCGATCCAACTAAAAGTCGATCCCGCGCAGGCTCTAAAGCAACCGTTGAAATACTGGCGGGCGCCGTTGATCGCGATGCAGATGCGCCCCAAGCTCGTCCGGTCTGGCGCGGTCACCCAAAATCAGACTTCCCTTTCCGCCCTGCCCCAACTCAAATCCTGGCCCGACGACGGTGGCGCATTCGTGACTTTACCCCAAGTCTACTCAGAAGACGTACGGTCTCCGGGTTTGGGAAAGTCGAACATGGGAATGTACCGGGTCCAAATTTCGGGAAACAGTTATTCCGAACAACAAGTCGGTATTCACTACCAAATTCATCGAGGAATCGGCGTCCATCATCGCGCCGCCATCGACGCCAAGAAACCATTTCGTGTAAACGTTTTCATCGGTGGCAATCCGGCGATGACAGTCGCTGCAGTAATGCCATTACCCGAGGGCATGTCCGAGCTTACCTTTGCTGGGGCGCTTGCCGGACATCGCATTCCGATGATTGGCCAAACTAACGCTGCATCGATTTACGCCGATGCAGATTTTTGTATCTCGGGAACGATCGACCCGGACAAACAAATGCCTGAAGGGCCGTTCGGTGATCACCTTGGCTACTACAGTTTGCAACACGATTTTCCGGTTCTCAATGTCGATAAAGTCTACCATCGCGACGGCGCCATCTGGCCGTTCACCGTCGTCGGCCGACCGCCTCAGGAAGACACCGTGTTCGGCGAACTGATTCACGAACTAACCGGTCCCGTGATTCCAACTGTCTTGCCCGGCATCAAATCCGTCAATGCCGTCGATGCGTCGGGAGTTCACCCGCTGCTGCTGGCGATTGGAAGTGAACGCTACGTTCCTTATCAACCGACCAAGCAACCGCAGGAGTTGCTGACCCAGGCCAACGCAATTCTTGGTCAAGGACAAATGTCGCTGGCCAAGTACCTTTGGATCATCGACCAAGCCTGCGATCCTGATTTGAATGTTAACGACGTTGAAGCGTTTTTCATTCGCATGCTCGAGCGTGTCGATTGGCAACGGGATTTGCATTTCCAAACACGAACCACGATTGACACGCTTGACTACTCCGGCAGTGGCTTCAACGAAGGCTCCAAAGTCGTGGTTGCGGCAGCCGGTCCTGCGATTCGCGAGCTGCCAACAGAAATCGCTTCGGAACTCAAACTGCCCGATGGTTTTCGCGATCCGCGAATTTGTATTCCAGGTGTTCTGGCCGTGACGGGCCCTGAATTTGCGAGCAATGCGTTGCCTGATCAGGCGGCTTCGACTTTTTGCCGTTTTTTCTCGCCCAACGAACCGATCAATCGGTTTCCACTGGTTTTGATCGTTAGCGACAGCGAATTTGCAGCACGAACTTTGAATAACTTTCTTTGGTCAGTGTTCACGCGCAGCAACCCCGCGACCGATCTCGATGGTATTGGTGCGACAACAGAACACAAGCACTGGGGATGCAAAGGGAGTCTGGTCATCGATGCGAGGATCAAGCCACATCATGCGCCTCCCCTAATCGAAGACCCAGAGATCACTCGGCGGGTTGATGCGATGGCGACTCGCGGCGGGCCACTGGCAAAGTATCTTTAGATTCTGCACTCACCAAATCGGGGGTGACCACCACGGGATGGGATTGTCATATACGCCGATAATCGTGAAGATGTTTCCTCCCGATCGTAATCAACCTACATTTAAGCTTGATGCTTTTACCTTTATATCAAGTACTAAATCCTAACCAACACACAGGCAATCCACGTGGGCGAAAAAGAAGACCTCGAGCAACGTTTAAAAGACATCATGGAACACCCCAGCTACAAGCTGGCGTATCTCGACGATGATTTCATGCAGAGCGATGACCTGCGCCCGTTGCGGTTGGAGCTAGAATTACTCAAGCCCGAAATGTTCCTCGATAGTCTGGGGATCAAGTCAACGGTCGTGGCGTTTGGCGGAACACAAGTGTTGCCGCAAGAAGAAGTCGACACGATCGTGGCCGATGCGGAGAAACTCTCGGCCAAGAATCCCGATTCCCACGAATCCAAACGGGCGATGATTCGGGCCAAGCGCTTCCAATCCAAGGTCCGCTATTACAACGAATGTCGCGAGTTTGCCAGAATCGTAACGGATTACAACAAGCAATTCCGGGACGGTGAATTCATTATCAAAACCGGTGGTGGCCCCGGAATCATGGAAGCTGCCAACCGGGGTGCGTTCGACGCCGGTGGCAAATCGATGGCTCTCAACATCACGCTACCTCATGAGCAAACTCCCAACTCGTACATCACGCCGGGAATGTGCTTCCAATTCAACTATTTCGCAATCCGGAAGATGCATTTTCTGCTTCGCGCCAAAGCAATCGTTTGCTTCCCGGGCGGTTTTGGGACGCTAGACGAATTGTTTACAGCGCTTACGCTTCGCCAGACCGGTCGCATGCAGGAGATCCCAATCATTCTTTACAGTAAAGAGTATTGGGATGGAATCATTGATTTTCAATTCCTTGCCGATGAAGGCGTCATTGCCGATAAGCACCTTGAGCTTTTCCAATACTGTGAGACGCCGCAGGAAACCTGGGATGTGATTCGCAAGTTTCATGGCGTCGAGAATTAGTGCAGGATTGCCAAAGTAGCACGGCCTCTCCTGGGTTGTGATTTTATTAGCCGTTTGGGCGATAGCCCCGGTTGAACTGCCATTAACCGTGGCTATCGCCAAAACGGCTGATGTTGTTAAGGAGTGTTTTGAAAAAATC
>CALJOA010000129.1 GCA_937981585.1 uncultured Pirellulaceae bacterium
TTTTTGACAGGATGAACATGATTGACATGATGAGCGATTTTTCATCATGTCAATCATGTCCATCCTGTCCGTTTTTCGCCGAAGATAGGCGTTGGATCAGAAGTCGCCACTGGGAAACTGACTACGCCTTAGGCGATTTCTGGTAAAACAAAGCCATGAAACATATTCGAAATTTCTGCATCATCGCCCACATCGATCATGGAAAATCGACATTGGCGGATCGGCTGATCCAGACTTGTGGTGGCGTCACGCAGCGCGAACTTCACGAGCAGATGCTTGACTCGATGGACATCGAGCGCGAACGCGGCATCACGATCAAAAGCAACACCATCACGCTGGACTACACAGGTCCTGACGGCAAAAACTACTTGCTCAATCTGATCGACACGCCTGGCCATGTCGATTTTTCACACGAAGTCCGCCGCAGCCTGATGGCTTGTGACGGCGCACTGATAATCGTCGATGCGTCCCAGGGCGTCGAAGCACAAACGGTGGCCAATCTTTACCTCGCGCTCGAGCATGATCTCGAATTGCTGCCGGTGATCAACAAGATCGACCTACCAGCGGCCGACGAAGACAAGGCTCGCGAAGCCATCGATGCGGAACTGGGCCTGGATCCGTTTGCGGCGATCCCGTGCTCAGCCAAAACCGGCGTTGGCGTTGATGATGTGCTTGCCGGGATTGTGGAACAGCTTCCTCCTCCCTCTGGCGATCCTAATGCTCCGTTAAAGGCACTGGTTTTCGATGCACACTTTGACAAATATCGCGGCGTCATTCTGCAGTGCCGTGTAATGGAAGGAACGCTTAAGCCCAAAGACGTCATCCACTTCATGCACGCCGATCGAGACTTCAAAGTCGACGAACTCGGTTACAACCAACTGAAACTGATCCCAAAAAAATCACTCAGCGCCGGCGAGGTCGGCTATATCGTCGCAGGCGTCAAGAGTGTTCAAGACATCGAGATCGGCGATACGATTACTTTACTCGACCGTCCGGCCGACGAACCGATTCCCGGCTATCAAGAAGCCCGTCAGGTCGTGTTTTCCTCAATCTATCCGATGAGCACCGACCAGTACGTCGACTTGACCAAGGCACTCGACAAACTGGCAATCAACGATGCGGCGCTGACCTATGAAAAAGACTCTTCGGCCGCGCTTGGATTCGGATTTCGTTGTGGATTTCTGGGGCTGCTTCATCTCGACGTTGTTCAGGAACGACTACAACGTGAGTTTGACATTGGACTGGTGATCTCGGCTCCTTCAGTCAAGTACCATCTGACGTTGAATGATGGCTCGGTGGTCGAATGTGATAACCCAACCTACTGGCCCGATCCGACGAGCATTGCGCACTGCACCGAACCGTACATTAAGGCCTCGATCCTGACGCCAGAGGAACACGTCGGCCCAGTGATGGAGCTTTGTCGAGAGCATCGTTCGGAAAGTCAAACGATGAATTATCTTTCGGTTGGCCGGATCGAAGTTGTCAGTGAGATGCCTCTGGGAGAGGTGCTGTTCGACTTTTATGGCAAACTGAAAATGATCACGCGCGGGTATGGCTCGTTTGACTACGACCCGATCGAGTATCGCAAAACTGACGTGGTAAAGGTTGACATTCTGGTCAACAAGGAACCAGTGGATACGCTTTCTTACCTGGTGCATCGTGAGAAGGCTCGGCCTCGAGCGCTTCGTTACTGTGAGCGGCTGGCCAAGGAGATTCCTCGTCACCAATTCAAGATCCCGATTCAGGGCGCGATCGGTGGTACCGTGATCGCTCGTTCAACGATTGCGCCGTTCAGAAAAGACGTCACCGAAAAACTCTATGGCGGTGACGTGACGCGAAAGAAAAAACTGCTTGAAAAGCAGAAAAAGGGAAAGGCCAAAATGAAACAGTTTGGCAGCGTCAACATCCCTCAGAAGGCATTCGTTTCGGTCTTGCGTGCGGACAGTGACTAGCTGAATTCCCAAGGAAATTTTGCTGTCTAGGGCGTTGTGCAACTAAATTTTGCTTGCGAATTTGGAATTCGATATCAGCTATGGCGTGCTAGTTTCCCGACCGGGACAAAATTAGTTCCGTAGATGTCGCAAAAATCCAGCAAATCAAACTTTTTTCCATAGCTCATTGAATTGCCCTCAAGATGAACGGATTGAAATTTTTCATAGCGACCTAGCCCTCAAATGCCGATTTTTGGTAAACCCGACCTATCTCTCCTCTGATTGCGCGACAATCGCGACTTCGTTAGTTAATATATTCCCCTCCTAAGAGGACAGGAAATCAAACAGACTTCTTGTTAGACTCTACTTTGCGAACAACAAACATCCAAAGCGGTTTTTCAAAAATCTCTGCCAGCCTTATGAGCCAAACTACAAACAAACCTGATCGGATGTTTCTTTCGGCTCCGCATATGTCTGGAAGAGAAATTGAGTATGTAAAGCAGGCGTTTGAGTCGAACTACATCGCTCCGGTCGGTCCGCAGCTCAATCAATTCGAAGAAAAGTTCCGCGAGATCACCGGTTACAAATACTGCGTCGCGGTTTCCAATGGAACATCCGGATTGCACCTGGCGCTTCGCAGCGTTGGTGTCGGCGCCGGCGATATTGTTCTGGCGTCAACATTCACATTCATCGGCAGCGTTGCTTCGGCGAATTATTTGGGTGCTGAACTTGTTTTCATTGACAGTGAAAACGAAACCGGAAACATGGACCCGGAAGTCCTTAAAGAAGAAGTCGAAAGGCTGGTCGCCGCGGGCACACCGCCGGCCGCGGTACTCCCAACCGACATCTACGGTCAGGCTTGTGATCTCGATCGAATTGTTGAAGTCTGTGAACCGTACGGAATTCCGGTTGTGTGCGACAGCGCCGAATCATTGGGCGCGACTTACAAAGGTCGTTGCGTCGGACACGCGGCCAGGATCGCCTCGTTTTCGTTTAATGGAAACAAAATCATTACGACTTCTGGCGGAGGAATGGTCGCCAGCAATGACGAAGCCCTGATCAAGAAGTGTCGCCACTGGGCGACACAGGCTCGCGAGCCCGTACTTCATTACGAACACCTAGAAGTCGGTTACAACTATCGAATGAGTAACATCCTGGCTGCGATCGGGTTGGGACAATTGGAAGTTCTCCAAGATCGCGTTGACGCCAAACGTTCCATCCACGCTCAATACGAAGAGCAATTAAAAGACGTACCTGGAATCAGTTTCCTCAAAGAAGCCGAATTCGGATGCTGCAACCGCTGGTTGACTGTCATCCGCGTTGGTGAAGAATCTGGCTCCACTCCGGGCAACGTAATCGCGGCTTTGGAAGAGCATAACATCGAGTCTCGCCCAGCTTGGAAACCGATGCACACGCAGACTTGCTTTGCCGATAACCGGGTTGTTGGTGGTGCTATCGCCGACGAAATCTACCGCACCGGCATGTGTCTTCCCAGTGGAACGATCATGACGCCCGAGGACATCACGCGAGTTTGCGACATCATCAAAGCGACAATTTCGGTCGCTTAGTAGTCAGCCATTCCCGCAGGCGGGAATTCAGTTTCTAACCGCTTCAATGGAATCCTGCCTTACGCGGAAGTCAGGAGTGACCACGAGGGCATTTTCAATATCGGTGTTCACTTTAGCGGAACGGCGCAAGCCGTACGGTCGAGCTTCTGCCTTGTGGTGAAAACGCTTGATATTTCCGGTCTAATCGCCTTGAAGCCACTGCAAATAGCCGGTTCTTCAAGGCGACCGGAGTCAGGGACGCCCTTACAACGTTGGCCGTTGCCTTTTTCGGCGTTTGATGCGACACTAGAGGACCGTACAAATGAGGATTGGAAGCCCCCGCTCCGATCCTCTTTCTCTTTTGAATGTCCTGATGGCCAATGAGGTCATTACTGTTTAGAGGTTACTTAATGACACAGGTTCCTGAAGTAGAATTAAAAGACATCTTGCTGTCCAACAGTTCATTCGGCCCAAATGAAATCGCCGTCATCTCAAATAGGATTTGCAACGACTTTTCGCAATTCCCGAGTTTGAAGGAAGTCACACAAGAACTTGAATCGCAAACCGAGCGGAGCCCTGCCACTTCAGTGCGACTTGGTGTGTGCCAGTATCTAACTGGAGACTTCGAGTCGGCGATCACAACGCTTGGCAACGCCGACGGTGGAGCGTTGGCCTACTTCTACCAAGGCAAGTCATATTTTGCGTTGGAGAAATTCGATGAGTCGATCGCCGCGTACGAATCGGCTCAAAAGGCCGGATACAACGCCGATCAATGTCAGATCGCAATCGCGGAAGTCAAACGCAAGTCAAAAGACTTATCTGCGGCGATGGCGATCCTGGACAACATGTTTGGACCAGTTGAGCAAACTGCAGAGTACTTGTACCAGCGTGGCGCAACGATCGCAGCGATGAGTGACAACCCGGACGAAGTCTGCAAGCTCTACGAGCGAGCTGTTGAACTCGAGGACACTCACCCAGGCGCCCTTTTTGGATTGGCGCTTGAAAACGATCGACGCGGCAACGACGAAAAAGCGATGGAGCTTTACCAACGCGCTGCAGCTGCTTTCCCAGCCAACGTTGGCGCGTTGCTTAACTTGGGATTGCTTTACGAAGATCACGACCAGTACGAGCGAGCGGCCCGCTGCTACGACCGAATTCTCGAATCGTTCCCCGCTCACGAACGAGCCGTGCTTTACCGGACCGACGCGATTGCTTCAATGGACGAACATTACGATCACCGTCAGGAAAAGATCCTGCAGCAGATCGCCAGCGTAATGAGCATTCCAATCGCTCAATTCGAACTTTCGGTTCGCAGCCGAAACTGCCTGCAAAAGATGGGCATTTTCTCGCTTGGCGATCTTTGCAAAGTCTCCGAGATGGAGTTGCTAAATAGTAAGAACTTCGGCGAGACTTCGTTGATCGAAATTCGCGAAATGATGTCCAACAAAGGGCTGATGATCGGTCAATTCGCACATCAGAAAGAAGCCGACGACGAACCAGTCGACACCAGCAACATGACGCCCGAAGAGCAAGTCATGCTTGATCGTCCGATTTCCGATCTCAACCTTTCAGTTCGCGCCCGTAAGTGCATGACTCGTTTGGGGCTGACAACGATCGGCGAATTGATTCGTAAGTCGATGGACGACTTGCTGGAGTGCAAGAACTTCGGTGTGACGAGCCTGACTGAAGTCCGCGAAAAGCTGACTCAAAACGGTTTGAAACTTCGCGGTGAGTAAAAGCCGTTGCAGCAGGCGTTTGCCTGTCGAGAAAGAACAACACCCGAGCCCAGTCGCATTTGCAACTGGGCTTTTTTGATTCGAGCATTGAGCCAGCAGGAAAACGCAATCGGAAACCCGACGCGTAAGCGAGGGAAGGAACGTTTGCGTGAAATCCCTCGCTAACGCGTCGGGTTACCATTTTTGAGTTTTCACATTTAATCTAAAAGCGTTAGCCCCGGTTTGCCCCAAGCATTTGTTTTCAACAACAACTGATCCTTTCATCCCATCCAACTGAAAATGAACAAACCGGGATTTGAATTCGAACTGCTTCACATTGACAAGAACTGTGGCGCGCGACTTGGCCGATTGACCACGCCCCGTGGCGTCATCGAACTACCAACCTTCATGCCAGTTGGAACCTGCGCGACAGTTAAAGGGCTAACGACGGGGTTGGTCAAATCAACTGGTGCTCAAATCATTCTTGGGAACACCTACCATCTCGATCTTCGTCCCGGATCTGATTTGATTCAGGAACTTGGCGGGCTGCAAAACTACATGGGCTGGGACGGGCCCATGTTGACCGACAGCGGTGGGTTTCAAGTCTTCAGTCTGGCACAGCTAACTGAGGTCACCGAACAGGGAGCCACGTTCCGCTCTCACATCGACGGTTCAAAAGTCGAACTGACTCCCGAACGAAGCGTTCAGATCCAACAGGAACTTGGTTCCGACATCGCGATGGTGTTCGATCACGTGATTGCGCTTCCCAACGAAACTGTTGCGATCAAGGACGCGATGGAACGATCGGTGCGCTGGGCCAAGCGATCCAAAGACGCCCATACCCATCAGCAACAAATCCAACTCGCGATTGTCCAAGGCGGATTGGATGCTGAGCTTCGCGTTTCGTGTGCCCAGCAATTGATTGAACTTGATTTTCCCGGATATGCGATCGGTGGACTCAGCGTCGGTGAACCGCCGGCGCAGATGTACGAGATGTTAGACGTGACTTGTCCTGTTCTTCCGGCGGAAAAGCCTCGATACCTGATGGGCGTTGGGCGGCCAGAAGACTTGCTCGAGGGCGTCCGTCGCGGCGTCGACATGTTCGACTGCGTCATGCCGACTCGCAATGGCCGCAACGCAATGGCATTCACCGACAGTGGATTTCTGAAGCTTCGAAATGCAGTGCACGAGCGCGATCCCAGACCTCTACAAGCGGACGTCGAAACGGAGTATTCGCACTTGAGCCGTTCCTACATTCGTCATCTTTTCAAAGCCAACGAGATGATGGGGCCGATCCTGCTTTCACTTCACAATCTGGCCTATTACCAGCGGTTGATGCGACAGGCCAGAGAAGCAATCGCCAACGACGAGTTCATGGAGTTCTATCAGCAGCGAATGTCAGGCTGGAGTTCGGGCAAAAGCATTGACTGAGAGCCTATAAGAGAGGCAAAACAAACACGCTTTGACCACCAATCGAGCGACAGCAAAACACGAAAACCACTGTCACAAAGATAGATCAAGAAAAATCCACCCCCCGGAAACAGGAGGATGGAGCGATTGAGACCTAACGGGTCTTAGATAGAACTCGGCTTGGAATAACTTGTTGAAGCGCAGACGCTTTAACTATTTCTTCTACGACGACCAAGCAACATCAGCCCCCAGCCCAGTAGCAACGATCCTGCCCCCGGTTCGGGAACAGAGTTGATTCGGCTAATCACCAACGAATCGACCTCAAAAATAAAGATCTCGTTTAAGTTCGGGTCTGCCGTTGGCTGCAAAGAGTCGTCGAAGGCCAATCCGAAAGAGGCGTCGGGAGCGTTAATGTTGAGCCGAAAATCCTGCGGCTCGATGGCGAGGGTAGCAAACTCTTCACGAATCAGAACATCGTTGACGAAGAATCGGATCACATCGGTCTCCAGATCGATGCGATAATCGTTGAAATCTGTCGCGTCATAATTGGCAAGTAGAATTCCCTCGACGTTGCCGCCAGATGTAAAGCCCTGGTCATCGAAGACATTGGTCAGCACGCCGTCTTGAGCAAAATTGCTGAGCAATTCAATGTCGATTTCATCGCGTTGGAAAACAGCCGGGAACATCGAGTCGAGACCAAAAGTAAACATTCCTCCAACGAGTCCTGGGGAGAGTGGATTGCTGGCGTCATCAACAAACCGGGATCGAATTTCATAACGAACCCCTGCATTGGAAGTCGGGGCAAATATCTCGCGGGTGCGAATCTCATCGCCAAGAAAAAGGTTTCCCGCAGCAGAACCAAACGGGTTGAAAGTCTGAAGTCGCAATTTGAGTGTGCCATTGGAAACTTCCGGAAACCCAGTAAAAGCCGAAAGAGCTGGCGAATTGAGCTGGGTCCGACCAAAAAACGATTCGTCACCCGTCGACGAAAACGTAAACACGCTTGTGTCGACAGCATTGCCGTCAAACTGCTCATCCAACAGCAATTGCCCACTTGCAGTAGGTAAAACAAGAAGTACAACCGAAAACGCCAAGAGAAAGCGAAAAACCATGGTGTCTCTCATATGTTAGGCCAAAATTAAAATCCACCCTCCTTTAGCAACAAGAAGGGTGGATCGAAATAAATGAAACAGGCGGGCTAAAAAAGGCCTTCAAAGTCAGGCCCAGGATGCCACATCGATTGACTATGCACGTCGGCGTCGGGCAAATGCACCAAGGCTTCCCATTGCCAACAACAGCAAACTTCCTGGTTCGGGAACAGCAGCCCCTACAGTGAAGTTTACATTGTCGTAATCAACTGCAGAGCCTTCGAAATCGGATGCTGTGATGCGGAATCCAAACTGTAAAAGCTGGCCATCGAGCGCCGGATCGGTCAAATCCAAAGTCAGTGAATTGGTCGCCAGCGCGCCGTCAGCGGTCGCAGTAGTGTCGAAGTTAAGATCATTGGTTGTGGCGAAGCCGTTGAGTGGATCAAGGGTTAACAAAAATGCTTCGGCTAGCGCATCGCCTGTCGGACCAGCCGTATTGCCGTCAGCTAACCAACTAAAGGTAACGGTTTCACCAATGTCCGCAGCCGAGATCGTTTGCTCTTGGAAAATACTCAACACCAAATCCCGCGGATCCACATCGCCTGGATCGTTGAACAAGGGGCTATTAGTATCGGTAAATACAACCAAACCTTGATTACCAGCCGGAGGAGTACCACCAGATGCAGTATCACTGATGACGGTGATATTTGGGCTATTGATATCATTGGGAGCCCCGAAAGGTCCGGCGCCGAAATCGCCGAAGCCTGGAGCGCCATTGATTCCTGCAGCGAACAATTGCCAACCGTCGTTGATTAGAGCGTTAGGGTCGGTCCGGTCAAGGCTTTCAAAGTCTTGAGAGTAGTTAGAAATCTGGCCAAACGCGGCCCCTTGAATTAGGCAGGCTGCCAAGCAAGCAGCCAAAACTGATGTCAATCTCATGGGTTCTCCAAGTTGTAAAAATGTGGAAATGTTGAGTTAGTCGGGTTGCTGTTTTCTGGGATGGTTTGGGGAAGCAAATTAACCACGGCCGCCTCCAAAAAACCAGATACCAGAAACCGATCCCAAAAAGCATGGTAGCGGTTTCAAGCGTGTTCTATCTTCAACTCTCTAAGCCCTAAAGTCAACCAATTATTCGTCATATTTGAAACTGTTTTCACATTTAATGAAAAACAATTGGTCGTTATCAGAGAATTTGATCCGGATAATGCCCGTTAATCGGGTTTTGGTTAGCTATTCTTCGTATTTTAAGTCATCAAGGAAGAACTTTAGCGCCTTCCCTTGGCCGGCGAGGCTGAAATAAAAGCCGCTTTTGATGCGCCGGCAATCCGAATCTGAAAGGTCGATTTCATACTGCTTCCACTCAGATGTCAGTGTGACCTCGATTTCTTTTTTGACGGTGTCGAAAAAAGGCTTCTCACGGCCGATCAATCCAACACCAAACTTGATAACCTCGGCGCCTTTGTCGCCTCGAGCCCAAAAAGAGAAACGCTTGGCTCCTTCAAGATTCAAACCTCCCGGCTTGTCGCCCCAATCATTTTCAGGGCTTTGCCAAACCACACCGCCCCAGTTGCCCGGGATGCTGTAAGAACATTCGAGGCAGTGATCGCCGCTGTGAGGTTTGTCTTTGCTGGCTTGCTCTACGGTCAAGGCGCTGGCGGTTCCCATGAATCCAGAAGGTACAAAGTCAGCGATATCAACGGGTTCTTCGTACAAGGCGTATGGCAACTTCCCCTTTTTCACCTCAGACAAATCAACTTCGGCTTCCGGGCTTTTGACGCGAACGGGAATATTGGCGATCGCCGCTCCTGCTCCGTCATCAACGGTCGCGTAAATTCGATACAAGCCTGATTGCTCGGGCAGTTTGAAAACAGCAGAGTCAATCGAACCTTTGACTAGTGAATCTTCGAACGTCGGTGGGGTTTCTTGCTTGAATCCACCGGTAACATAAGAGTCGGCTTCCTGCATCAATTTCCAGGACACGTTCAGCGGTGAGCCATCCGAGTCACTGGCGACAAGTTGAACTCGAACCTCTGCACCAGGGTCAACGTTTTTGTCGCCGTTGATCTCCAACGGTTTGACTTCAGGGCAGGGGTTGTCTGGCTTGTTGCCAGTCCATAATTCCTGCATAAGATCGACGGCAGCGGTCTTCTTCCCGTCGGGCGTAAGCATTCCGAACCAAGTCTCGGTTCCTTCTTGCTTGTGCCCCCACAGAAACGCATAGGACCCAAGACACATTGAGTCGTTTGTAAACGATTCGTAGGCGTCGCGGTAGAATTTAACTTTCTCGGTACTGGTTGGTTCGAGAATCGCGCCGATGTCGTTCTTGTTTACTTCCCAAGTTCCGATCGGGCCAAACTCAGTCACGATAAACGGCTTGGTCCCTCCGGTTTGTCGATACCTTTCACCGACAGTGCGAGCCCCTCCGTAAGAGTTGATGCCAACGATATCGATATCGGGACAAAACTTGTTGATGGCCTTTACCTTGCGGCCACCGACTTCAGCGATGACGGTCATGGTAGGGTGGTGAGGGTCTTCTTTCTTGACAAGGCTTGCAAGGTAGCCCACGTGTTGCCAAATCGCCGGGTTGTCCCCTTGGCCTCCGCCCGAAACTTCCATCTCGTTGCCAATTCCCCAGACAAGAACTGCGGGATGATCCTTGTACTTGCGAACCGCGTCGATTACCAAATCAACCTGCTGGCTAACGTTCTCATAACTGTTGTAGCTGAATTTATCTGAGGGATGCTCGATCCAAATTCCCAACGCGACCGTAAGTCCCTGAGCGTGAGCTTCGTCGAGTCTCGCTTGGGTATCATCATCGACTCCCCACAATCGATTGGAGTTGGCTCCTACAGATGCGAGCATCTCCAGCGAACCTTCCCCCCCCGCACCTTTGATCTGATACGGCTTGCCTCCCCGGGTAAGCTGAAATCCGTCTCCGAGGGGAACCACATCGACTACGAGAGACGATTCAAGGTTTGATGGCAGTGGCTTGGGAACGCTGGTTCGCGGGCCAGTTCCAATTGGTTGACCGCTGGCAGAAACCGGCTTCTTTGAATCGCATCCCATGAACAGGCTGATTCCCAACAATAGGACCGTCGCACAAGCGACCAGAGCATTTTTAGGCGAACGCATTAGGTTAACTCCAGATTGGTCGCTTGCGATTGTCTGTTCTGGCGATTGCAAGCTTAGAGGCTGATTTATGGTTTTAAACAAATTCGTCTCGGAGTTTTTTCTCCGGAAGAAAACAGTCGATTCGTATGATTTCGCCACTTCGTGAGAACAGGCTTTGAGACTGCTCCCGATCAAGGGCCAAACCAACATGCTCACTCACGCGATCGCGATAGGTAACACGGCATTTTCCCTGCCTTGGGATCAAAACATCCGCATCTCGGTTTAGAACAAAAAGCACTTTGCAAAAGGTGAAGGCAAACATGCCTTGGAGTAATTGGGTCGTGGTTTCCTTGCCGTCCCAATCAACATAGGTAAAGGATGTCGATTCGACGAGAAACTCTTCGGTTTCAAATAGCGCTGGATCAATCGTCAAGCAACCATTGTTGATTCGAACACCCAATTCACCAAAGCGTATCAGGATGTCCTCTTTGACTTGACCGGTCATGCCTGGTTGTTTGGCACCACCGCCTGCAGGCGTGTGCGAGTAAGGGTCGGAGGGAAATGCGCCATAGGTCAGCGGGGATTTTTTCCTGGCGATGCCGTCTCGAATATCGCGGTAGCAGCTTCGTAATTCAGAGATCACCTTGGGATCACTAGAGGACGACACTGCATCAATGAGTCGCTCTTGAGCCGCAAGACATAGCTTTGACACCATGTGCCAATAGATACTTCCCAGACCCTCGTAACCGAAAAAGGAAGTCGAACGTCCAATGAATCGCCCGTGATTGAACGTAGACTCGAACGAGTCACATAGAATCGAGCGATCCGAATTAACCAAGTCTGCAAACTCAGGATCTTCAGCAAGCAAATCAAGCGCAGTATTTAGATCTTCGGCGTTGCGAAACGTACCACCAAAGTGCAAATTGCCACAAGAGTCTTTACGCAAAATCCCGTGATGACTCTGAAGCAGTCGCTGTGCCAGCTGAGAGCGCTTCAGCTGATTATCGTCTATCCGATTCTTTTCAGTGAATCGTTGAGTATCCCGGTCGGGATACAACATGTAGCTGCTTTGATCCTCTCGATACATCGCGCTATCTCTGAGCGCCTTGAGGACCGCAAGTGACTCGTCGGGAGAAAGCAGGCCGCTTGAAAGCACCGCCACTTGGCCTTCAAGCATCTCAAAGAGCGGCTCAATGCTCATGCCGCTTTCGTCTATACCCAGCAGGTTGTATGAGTGGTAAAGCCCGTCAGAACGACGATTCTGCTGAATTGTTTGATCCAAGAGCTTTAGACAGCGAGTTGCAAAACCAACGCATGATTTAACACTCACCTTTTCAAATTCGCCCGAAAAGCCCTTATCGTAGAGTTCACAGCGGTAATCTGAACCTGCCCCAGAGAGCGCATCAACGATTGCTTTGAGCTGTTGAGGTGTAGGGTTTTCAAGCGAGTCTGAGTGTTTATCAAGAATGCTGTGAAGTCGATTGAGCAAACGGGCGACAGAGTCAGACAGTTCAAACTCTTCGTAGTTCGTTGCCTGGAACCAATCAGAAAGGAACTCGAAGAATCGACGTAAGTAGCAAACGGTAACCACTGACAAACCGTTTCCGACCAACGCGTTATTGGCATCGTTCCATTCGGGGCGTTGTGTATTGAGCCAAATACCTCCCCCTGGGACCAGGTTGGTCAATTTTATCAACGCCGGCAGCAACAGTTTTTCGGCCATGGTCACACGGTACGGTGTGCCGTCGGGACCAGGTAGCAATTTCCCATCGGAGCCAAACTTGTCGATACGGACTTGAATTTGTCTTTCCAAATTGAAGTCGTAGTCAATCGTCTCATTGGGGTTCTTGAGAATCTCTTGGTAGCTTCGAATTCGATAGGGGATTTCCGCGAAGACAAAAACTTTTCGATCAAGCCAATCGTCAAGTGATTCGGGATTAAATTTTCGAGCCCACTCTAGTAGCTTTTGCAGATAGACGATTTGGTGATCGCCCCAATAACCAATATTTGACCACGGATCTTCCGGGTCGGGAGTTTCCCATTCAAAACCGCTCATCGTCAGGCGATAGGGATTGTGACCATCGGCAGTAGAGGCGTTGAGGAACCGAAACACCATAGCTGGCGCAAACTTCGGATAAGACAAAAGCAACGCTTCCCAATTTTGAAAAATGTCTCGCCAATTGCCCTGATAGTCGATCGTATAATCACCGTTCTCAGAGAACGCCTTTATCGAAAACCGATTCCAAGGCCTGGTAGGATCGCCATGGCGCCGGCTAAACGTCAGCGGTAAGTATTCGTTGGCGATCCGAATCAAGTCCAGATCTCCGGACGAGTTGGCTTTTTGAAGCACCTCTGCCAATGGAATTCGCTGGCGCGCATCGACTGTCGCAAAACACCCAGCATGCCGCTGGGCAACCGAACGATTCAGATGCTGGACGTGCTGACGAAAGTGCGACCCCTGGATCCAGTAGCCATCGGCTGGGATTCCGCCACGCATGACATTGAAGACCACGTTTGACTTGTGCCGAGCAGTGACATGTTGATTCGCGCCGACTTGAACGCCGTCGGCTGCCGCGAGGATCTCGGCAAACTTCTGACCCGACCTAACAACATCTTGCTGCACCAATGCCTTGGAGTCAGAAGTATCTTCAAGCAGATAGTTCAAATTATGCACGTCGGTTGTATCGAGTCCCGCATCTCCCACGATCCCCCAATCGGCAGATTGGCCCTTATCGAGAACGACTTGATGATGGACCAGATAAGCCCCTCGTTTTCCGCGCAGCTCAGATTCTTGCAAAACGGTTCCAGTCTCATAGAAACGGGAAACCTGATCGCTCGACAGCAGGACGGTTGGGTCTTCAACGCCGTAATGCCAAGCCACGTTAGCTCGCAATCCTTCGCTGGGCTCAGCTCGATCCGTTGGTATCGAATTGAGGAAGTAGACGCCAAGGTTGGCACCTCGGATTAGCTCGCTCTTTTTGTAAGCGTCGACGAGGTTGCTAAACCGCATCTGAAACTGATCATCGACACCCGCTGGCAAAATGTTCTCAAACCCATCAAGAACCGAAAGCGTACGCGAACTGTCAGAAAAGCTGGTGAGTTGGCATGAACGAACAAAACCAAAGCGACAACTAAACGTCCACTGATATCGAAAAGCAAGCTCAAGAGAGTGATTGACTTCTTCAAAAATCAGCTTACTCCCATTGGAGTTCTTGTAGAGGTGCCGAATGATCGTCGGAGCGATTTGCCCACTCACAAACGGTTCCCAATTGGTGTTGCAACCTTTTTCATCAGACACACGGATGATCGTCCGTGGCCCCGTGCAGTGCTGCATATCAGTTAGCTTATCCGCAGAGTAATATGGGAAAAATGCTCCCAGCGGACATTGCCGACCAGCCGTCACCGCGCCCTGGCTTGAAACAAACATCCAGTGGTTGCCGGCCCCCGAAAGGCTTATGTAAAAGCCATCCATGTTGTGGACGTTGTGAATGCAATAAAACAATTCGTCGTCGACATCGGTAAACTGACCGTAAGTCGATTGAGAACTTGGCCGATCGAGCAAGCGCTCATCCTGCCGTCGGCGGGCAGCAGCGGAGATCAGGTTGCTATAATTCATTTTCAAGCTTTCTCATTTTCAAGTCGCTCTCAATTTGGCTAAGGAGCTCTTTATCAATGTTGTAAAAAAACATGACTGCCGCCGAACAAAACAAAAACACCGCAGGGATGATGCTCATTAGCAAGATAATTCCGGAGATCGTATCCTCTGACTGAACTTGATTGATGCCATCAACTGGATTCTTAAAGTGGAACCACGCCAAAGCCCAACCAGGAATCGCCGCGCCAATCGCGCTTCCGAGCTTCTGAGAAAAAGTTGCAGCTGAGAAAACAAGCCCTGTTGCTCGACGATGGTTCTTCCACTCGGAGTAATCAGCTGAGTCAGCGTACATCGCCCACAGCAGTACCGGCACCGGGCCACTTACGAATGACGCCAAAATATGAAGCCCGTAAATCAGGTAGGTATTACTGCCATCTACCAAAAAGAACGCGGCAGTAAGCAGTCCCGTAACCAAGTTCATCAAAATCATTAGCATGCGTTGGCCAAAGACGGCAGTCAGCATTTTGGTGCACAGCATCCCCACAATCGCGGCAACAGTCCCGGCGACCAAAAAAGTACCAAACGTAGAGCCAACGTAGTACGTGAAGTAGTAAGGTATGGCACTGCCACGGGTCCAACCAGCAAGAATCTGAAACAAACCGACAAACAGTAAAACGATCCACGGCCGATTGCCCAGGAGGTCGCCAATATCACTCCGAAACGCATTGCTTTTGGTGGAAACAGGTTGCACCCGTTCTCGCGTTGTTGCAAACGTGATCACGAATAGCACAGACGCCAGAGCTCCATAACAAACAACTGTCCAGAAAAAACCAGCCTGTTTGTTTACCGATATGATCTCACCGGCATCGCTGTAGACAGCCGAACCAAAGAAATTGACTAGCGGTTCGGTGAACCACTGGACGATCAAGCCCCCGATAAAAGCCAACACAAACCGATAAGTCGAAACGCTAGTTCGCTCCAGAGGGCTCGGGGTGATCACACCCATCAACGCCCCGTAGGGAATGTTGATCGCGGTATAAGCCATGAACACCAGCGTGTAAGTCACGTAGGCGTACACCAACTTCCAGCCGGGCGACACATCTGGCGTGTAAAACGTCATTGCACCAGTGATCGCAAACGGCAGCGCCATCCACAGTAAGTAAGGCCGAAACCTTCCCCAAGCAGTACGAGTGCGATCCGACAGAAACCCAATCATCGGATCGTTGACGGCGTCCCACAACTTGGTCACCAAAAACATCGTCGCCGCTGCGCCGGCGGTGATCCCAAATACATCGGTGTAGAAAAACAGCTGGAAGTTTTCAAAGAGCTTCCAGTAAAGATTCGATGCGGTATCTCCCAATCCGTAGCCGACTTTTTCAGCAGCCGATAGGCGGTCATCGGAGGACTCCGAGGTGGCGATTGAGTTGCTTTGAATTTCAGCGTTTGCCATACCGAGAAAGTCGAAAGAAAACTAATTGGATTGGCCCGGCTGCAACCGGCCAACGGCGTAAATTTGGAAACTGGCGATAATCCCCCTATTCGCCCAACAACTTCAGATACTCCTGCTCGTCTTCAGTTTCGAGAATCTTAAGCGACGTGAATCCCACGCGCCGCTTTCCTTCTACACCTTCTGCCTCGAAAATGATTGGTTCATTGGAACCCCGTGAGTTTCCGCGGACACCGTAGCGAATCTTAAACGGCTTTGAATCACGCTCACTGATGAAGAGATCGTCGATCGCATTGATGTCGACTCCGATTCTCTCTAATCGCTTGGGGCTTGATTCGGCAATATATTTTCGAATTTCAGCTTCACTAGGCGGACCTTTGCCGCCATTGTTAAGCTGATAGCGCACGTATATGGTTATCAAACGCTGCATGTTCTCTTGATTGGACTTGGCCAACATATCATCGGCCGAAGGCCTTGCCTCACCGCAACCGACCCAGAAAACCGAGCCAATCAAGAACAAAACATAAAAGAACTTGAAGCTATTCATCACGATTGCCTTTAAAGATCATCTGCGTTGGCGACCCGTCCGTCGGAACGATGGCCGAGCAATACAAGCGTTTCTAAGTTTGAGTTGTTTGGAATGGTCCTAACTGAACCATCCCCAAAGCAACCATTGAAGGTACCTGGGTGAGCTGAACCAAATCCAAACTCTTGAGATTGCCCATCTGCATTGAACATCCAGCTCGGTCGGTCTTGGCTATCGGACATGACAGGAACTTCGTTCTTGGTACCTGAGCCGCCAGCCAACACCGCATTGGCTGGGGCGAAAGTGCGAAGTGTTGCCCAATCGGCTCCGTTGAACTGCCCCCACGCCTCCCAGAACTCTGGCTCTGCTCCATCACGAAGAGAGTAATTCATCACGTTGACTGCCTTCTCAGCCATCAAGATCGTATTTGAAGATCCGTCGGTGACAGCTCCAAAACCGACCTTTGGATGCATTACTGTTTTTCCAGTGGAAACGTTGTGGTGACCGCCTTTGGCAAGCAGACCAGTGAATACGGTTCCAAACTCGTTGTCATTTGGGTCCATGTAATGGCGAAACTGGAGATCTTGCCATCCTTCTTCGTTCCAGGAATTCATAACCCCTGCGTAGTCTCCCAGCGCCACGATTTCGACACCGTTCTGGTAAAGGCGAGGGCCTCTACTGGCACATACGTAGGTCGGAACCGTTTGTTCTATCAACGTTGGATCGCCGCCGTTTACTCCGTTGACCGAACGTGTTGATTCTAGGTTCTGCTGTTCAACAAACGGCAAAATCTGAAACATCCAGCCAAGATTCTCAAAACCGAACTTAGCGCCATTCGATTCGCCGGTATCAAAGAATGACAAAGACTGACCACCAGCGGTCGGAAAATGACCATGGGCAGATTCAAAGTTCAAACAAGCCAAGCCCGTTTGCCTCATGTTGTTCATACATTGGGTACGTCGCGCCGCCTCCCTTACCTGCTGAACAGCAGGCAAGAGCATTCCGATTAAAATTCCGATGATTGCGATCACGACAAGCAGTTCCACAAGGGTAAACGCTTGCCTTAGTGGCGGTCTATGCATTTTCATTTTCGAATCCTATGAGGCAATAATAGTAGGATAGTGAACTTACCCGCATTAGGGAGCGGTTTCATGGATATTACAAGTATCCGCAATAACAGGCCTTTAGTCAACGAAATTTTTCGGATTTATGAAAACCTTTTCATAAATTCGATTGAAATCGACTAACTTGAAGGATATTATTGGCTTATGGATCAGGATCAGAAAAAAGCGGATCAGAAAAAAGCCACCATCCAGGACATTGCTGACACTGCCAAAGTGTCCAAAAGCACGGTTTCTCGTGTCTTGAACGACACCACCCCCGTCAACAAGCAGAAGCGGGAAGCGGTTTTGGCTGCAATGAAACGGCTGAACTTTCAGCCCAATCTGTTCGCCCGAGGGCTTGCGGGCGGTAGGTCGATGACAGTTGGCATTCTAACCCAGAACATAGGCAGTCCATTTTACGACGCGGTCAACCAAGGATTGATCCGGTGTCTTGTGGGAACCAATTATTCGCCGATTTTCGTCGACGGGCAATGGCATGAAGACGTGGGGGAGTCGAGTCTTCGAGTTTTGCTCGGCAGGCAAGTCGACGGCGTAATCGTCGTTGGCGGTAACATGTCGGCCGAATCCTTGATCGCTTTGCAAAGCCGAACCAATCTCATCGTGGTCGCCCGTGAGGTCCAGGGCCTCGAGGGCAAGTGCATTTTTATTGACAACGTTCAGGCCGCCTACGATGCAACGAAATACTTGATCGAAGCCGGTCATCGAAAGATTGCTCACATCACCGGGATCCCAACTCATCAGGATGCGATTCGCCGGTTCAAGGGCTACAAACAAGCTTTGGTCGACGCGAACATCGAAGTCGATGAAGACTTGGTGATCGAAGGTAGTTTCGATAGCCGTTCCGGCGTGATCGCGGTCGAATCGCTATTGGCGAGCCAAAAGACATTCACAGCATTGTTCTGTGCCAGTGATTCGATTGCGTTTGGAGCCAGACTGGCGCTTTACAATCGGGGAATTCGCGTTCCCGATGACATTTCCCTGGTTGGTTTTGACGATCAACCTCAGTCGGCTTATGTAACCCCGCCGCTGACGACAGTTCGTCAACCTGCTCACGAATTAGGTGAAGCTGCCGCCAACGCAATGCTTAAAATGATTGAGAAGAAACCGTTCGAATTCCCGTCTTTCAGTGCTAAACTCGTTTTTCGTGAGTCGGTAGCAAGACGCATAGGAAGCTTTTAGATGCTTTTGGTGCAGTGCCATAAACACCCTGCAGCTACGATCCCAGTCACCGACGAGAATTTTCGACAAGCCATCAATCAATTCTTAACGAGCTATTGTGCTGCTCGATTCTTGCTTCCACCCCCGCAGTACTCTCGCCGCTGCAGACGCCGTTTTGTTGAAAACGTGCCTGACAACAATGAGCCGTGTTGGCGTTAGCCGCGGTTAAATGCAGTTCAACTGAGGCTAGTGTCAAAATGGCTGATAAAATCTCACCCCGTACGCGACTCTCTCCATCCTCCCTGTTCGACTCACTCACCCAGAAAGTACGAGTATTTGCGGGTTTCAATAAACACTTGGCCTTGTTGGTGCAGGGCTGAAGATTTATCATTGCTGGCTTCAAATCGAGCGATAGTGTAAGAGATTTGCAGTGAGTTCTAGACGTCTTATTGGTGTCTTTTCCGCCCCGGAGACGGTCGGCTTGACCTCCTCACACAGTCACTGTTACGGATCCTCGATTGAGACAGTTTGACCACGCAATTGATTGAAATTAATTGAATAACTGAATGTGTTTGGCTTGTCCCTGTGAGGTAAGAGAACCAGAGCTAAATTGGCCTGGGAATCTAGACCATGCTGGGAACTCAAGATCGAAGTTAGGTAAATGGTAAATTTTTACAACATCTGTTGGTACATGCTCGCGCAGACCCAAGTTGCCCCTTCCCAAGCAGTTGGTGAAGCTGCGGGAGAAGCCGCTGGCGCTGCCGGTGCAGCTCCCCCTCCCAAGGGATTTTTCGAAAACATGGGAGTCATGTTTCCGATCCTGATGGGAGCGATGTTGTTATATTTTCTGATGATGACTCGCCCCAAACCAAACAACGACGAAACTACATCCGAATTGATAGCGAACCTCAAGAAGAATGATCGTGTCGTAACGGCCGGCGGTATTCTGGGGACGGTCGTCAACCACCGATCCGACGAAGACTACGTCACGATTCGGATCGACGACAGTAGCAACACTCGGATGCAAGTCCTCTCGAAATCCATTATTCGCGTGCTGTCAGATGAAAAAACGGACAAGGATTGATTCGTTCAATAACCAACCATCTCCGCTGATCGTTGGATAACATAATTTTGCATCGCGAAACTTCTAAACTTTACACTCAGGAAACATCCGGATGTTAGAGTCCATTTTCCAATCGCCTTTGAATTTGCTGGCACAAGCCGGCGAGATTCCGCTTCCTCCAGCGACTCCGTTTTGGCAAACGGGCTGGTTTGTATTCCTGCTTTTGATTGCTGCAGTCGCGCTGGGAATCTTTTTGGCCCGGACGATCACTGGCGGCCTCAAAGTTCCCGAGTACGGCAGCCGAATGGCTATCGTTCTGGTCGCCGTCTTCGTTGCGTCCCTGATGATTTGGGCCAAGTGGGGGGAAACTGGTCCTCGCTTGGGCGTCGATCTTCGCGGCGGTATCAACATGATTGGTTCGCTCAATCTCGACGCCTTTGAGGGCGATAACACCCCTAAAGCCAAAGACATCATTCCGGCTCTGATTCAGCGTGTGAACCCTTCGGGCACTAAAGAGATCATGATTCGTGCGCTGGGCGATGACAAAATCGAAGTCACCATTCCTTCGGCCGACACTCAGGAAGCCGACGATATTTGGAATCGTTTGGTGCGAACTGGAAAGCTTGAATTTCGAATTCTCGCCAACCCTACGGACTTTCCGTCAGAGGTCGAAATGGCGCGTGCAATGGCCGCCGATGGTGGTCGCGCCCGAAAAGTACCCGAGCGTGATGCCAACGGCTCGGTTGTTCTCGACCAAGACGGAAACGCTAACACGGTTGCTGTCTGGGTAGATCTGGCCCGGTCGATCCCAGAAGGTCCAATCACCCCGGGCGAAATCCTCCCGATCAAATTCGTACCTCGTCTGAACAATATTATTCGAGACAAAAGCACAGGAATCATTCTGCAACAGGAACAACTGAGCAGCATTCTCAGTTCTTTGACGCCCGATCCAGATTACGAAGGACGTGATTTTGCCTTGGCGATGAACAAACTCGGCATTCGAGTCCCACAAATTCTCGTCGTTCAACCCGAAGAGTCGCAAACCGTCGATGGAACTCATCTCTCACGAGTTCAATCAACTATCGATCAACGCGGCCGCGCCGCAGTCAGCTTTAACACGAGCTCCGACGGCAGTATCCGAATGGGGATGCTGACTGGGATGAATATCGATCGTCCGATGGGAATTGTGCTGGACAGCCAATTGCATTCTGCACCCAACATCAACTCTCGCATCTTCAGCAACGGTATCATCGAAGGTGACTTTACCCAAGAAGAAGTCGATGACCTGATCATCAACCTCGAAAGCGGTAAACTTGATGTCGCCCTCAACAAATCACCGATCAGCCGCGACTTTATCGAATCCACACTCGGTCAGGAATTGAAAGAAAAAGGAATCTGGGCGATCGGCGTCTCGTTAATCATCGTCTTGATCTTCATGCTGTTCTATTACCGGTTTGCCGGGATAGTTGCCACGATCGCGTTGCTTTTGAACCTACTCCTGATTCTGGCCCTGGTTATGGCGATTAACCAGCCGCTGACGTTGACTGGTCTTGCCGGTTTGGTGTTGACCGTTGGTATGTCGGTTGACGCCAATGTTCTAATCTTTGAGAGGATCCGGGAAGAGCTTGATCGCGGTGCTGCGCTGCGAATGGCGATCCGAAACGGCTTCGACAAAGCGACCACGACGATTGTTGACGCCAACGTTACTACACTGATCACCGCGATTGTTCTTTATGTGATCGGTACCGAACAAATCAAAGGCTTCTCCGTCACATTGATCCTCGGTATTTTGATGTCGATGTTCACTGCGATTTTTGTCGCCCGTTTGATCTTCGACATCTGCGAACGCAAACGATGGTTGACCAAGCTCAACATGACGCGAATCCTCGAACGTCAGAAATGGAATTTCCTCAATAAAGTCGGTTTTACTGGTTTTGTTTCAGCCGGATTGATTATTGCTGGACTAGTGGGCATGTGGTCATTGGGTCCCAAGATCCTCAACCACGATCTGCGTGGTGGATCGACTGTTCGGATGGTCTTTAATGAAGAGCAACAACGGGACGACATCGTCGCCAAACTCGCTGGCGAAAAATTCACTCACAATGGCGAAGAAGTTGAATTCGCAATCTCAGCGTTGGGTGGCGATGGAAAAACCTTCAAAGTCGACAGTAACCTGCCGGCTTGGGAAGGACCGCCAGAAGAGGAATTCAAACAGCTTCCTCAACTTCTCCAAGAACAATTCGACGGCCAACTCAAACTTCACCATGTTGAAATTCAGGGAGTCGATCTTGGAAATGCCGTTTTAGATCAAAACCTGTTCCGTAGCGCACGCCACGAAAACAAATTTTCGCTGCCATTGAACTTTGCCAACTTCACCATTGGTGCCGCCGGGATGGTGACCTATCAGGACGCGCCAGTCGTTGAAGCAGTCGAGTCGGCTGTCGAATCTGCTGCTGCGGCAGTTGAAACTGCGGTTCAGGAAACTCCCGCACCAACTGTGGAGGCTCCGGCTGTTCAGGTTGAGGTTCCCGCTGTGGAAGCTCCCGCCCAACAGGTCGAGACGCCAGCAACGGAATCTCCGACTACACCGGCTGTCACAACGCCGACCGTGGAGGCACCGACCGTAGAGGCACCTGCCGTTACGACTGCTCCTGAGGTTCAAGCGGAAACGCCTGCCACTGAGTCAACTACGCCTGCCGCGACGCCAGCTGTTGTTGCGCCGACAACTCAGACTCCTGTTGAAACTCCTCCTGCCACCACTGGAAATGGGACCGGCTCGACTATCGAAGCTTCCCAAGACACCCCTGAGGCTATCCTGCCAGGCGGGGACTTTCAGAGCGGTAACACGGGAGCTGCAGGGAATCAGCCGATCACCAATTTGAGATCTGGTGAAAAAAGCATTACCCGCTCAATGAAAGTCACTCCAGCAATCTCTGGGAAGTCATTGCGAGCGTTGATTGTCGAAGCCTCTGAAGCAGCTTCGTTAAGCCTGGAAGAAGATCAGGTCAGCGTTAGCTCCAATGATACGCTGGACGATGAATCACATTCGTCGACGATCTCCGAAAATTGGGATGTCACGATGCAGGTCGCCAACGAAAGCGAAGCCGACCGGATCCTCTCCGTCTGGGGCAAAAAGTTCAACAAGCAGCCGTACTTCCCGACGACCAGCAAGGTCGGCGGTCAGATTGCGGGCCAAACACAGCTTCAAGCCCTTGCAGCGATCATTGCCAGCTTGCTGGGCATCATCGCCTATGTCTGGATCCGGTTCCAGAATGTTGCGTTCGGGCTGGCGGCGGTTATCGCGCTGATCCACGACGTGTTGATCGTGCTGGGCGCGATCGCACTGAGCCACTGGTTGGCCGGAGCTCTTGGAATCCTCCGCGTGGAGAAGTTCAAGATCAGCTTGGAAATCGTTGCTGCGTTGTTGACCGTGATCGGTTACTCGCTTAACGATACGATCGTAGTGTTCGACCGAATCCGCGAGGTTCGTGGAAAGCGTACTGAAATTACCGCCGAGATGATCAACTCGAGTATCTCGCAGACACTCAGTAGAACGATTCTGACCTCGGTGACGACGTTTATCGTTGTGTTCATTCTCTACTGGTTTGGTGGAAGTGCGATTCACGGTTTTGCGTTCGCGTTGGTTATCGGCGTAGTGGTTGGAACGTACAGTTCGATCTTTGTCGCATCGCCTTCGTTGCTATGGTTGATGAATACGGTTGGGCTTAACCCTGGCGTCGTTGACCCAGGGGCTGAGTAGGCTTGGTGGCCACCCATCGATAGGATCCTGATTCGGCAGCCATGATTGGCCGGGCGAGGCGTTGAATGTTCGTTCGTGATGAATCCGACGACCATCTAGCGGCGGCATTCACGGAGCGGTTTGGCCGTAGGCCTGAATTTATCGCCCGTGCTCCTGGACGCGTCAACTTGATCGGCGAGCATACGGACTACAACGGCGGACTTGTTCTGCCGATTGCAATCGACCGCCAAATCCGGATCTGTTTTGCTCCGCGCGACGACCAAACGATCAATCTGTTGTCCAGTAATTTCAACCAGAACGCAAGTTTCTCGTTGGAACTGCCACTGTCGAAGCAAAATAAATACTTTTGGGTCAACTATGTCAAAGGCATCGCCGATGTGCTGCAGCGATCAAGATATCAAACGCGAGGATTTGATGGGCTGGTCTACGGAAACATTCCCATTGCCAGTGGATTAAGCAGTTCCGCAGCCCTAGAAGTCGCAACCGTCTTGGCTTTTATAAGGCTCTCCGGTCAATCACCGCTTAAACCACTTGAGGTCGCCAAGCTTGCCCAGCAAGCCGAAAACGAGTTTGTGGGAGTCAACTGCGGACTGATGGATCAATTCATCAGCGCCTCGGCAATCAAAGGTTGCGCGTTGAAGATCTCTTGCGATACGATGGTATTCACTCCGATCGAAATTCCCGCCGACTTGGCGATCGTCGTTGCCAACACCAAACTTAACCGCTCTCTGGCCGGTTCAGCCTACAATCATCGACGAGCCGAATGTGAGCAGGCGCTTGCCTCGATCAAATCGAGGCTCTCAAATCGATTCGAAATTGAAACGATGAACGATGTCAGTATCGAAGCTGTCGCCGCTGCGCAGGATTTCTTGCCACCGTCGCTTTTTCGCCGCATCAAACATGTTGCAACTGAAAACCAGCGTGTCGCTGCGGCTGTCGAGGCCCTCGCCGATGGCGACCTTTCAAGCCTCGGCCAACTCTTCAACGCTAGTCATAACAGTCTGAGGGATGATTACGAAGTCAGCAGCAAAGGTCTCGATCAAGTAACCAGTTTGATGCGGGCAACCGCTGGTTGCTACGGTGCAAGACTGACAGGCGCCGGCTTTGGCGGCTGCGCGATCGCGGCCGTTGAAGCGTCTAAAGTCGATCGGTTTATAAGCCAATTGACACAAGTCTCTACAGCGCTGGAACCTACACCAGAGGTTTTCCTGACCCGCCCGGTCGCTGGCGCATCCGTGTCAGAGGTAAGATGAAAAGCACATGCTGTTGGTCGATCAACTACAGTCGCCCAACTCAAACATTTCAATGATTTCGGAGTCTTCCTAAGCCGGAAAAAATCGCCAACTCATTTGGTCTCCCATTGAGATTCCAAGCAGCATTCGATCACGATTTTGATCACGGAGTACTTCTCGGTAGTTTGGCCTTCTCGAAAACCATTGCCGCGTCATTGAGAAATGCTCCAATCCTGATAGCAAACTTTACCTGACCCGGAAAACTGTAAATCGAACCGCTAGTTGCGACCCAAAGCGAGTGTATTTTCGTACCACCGTTGGACTGTGTGCAATATTTACACGGTTAAACAACCGGCCATGGATGGGCTTGGATCATTGCTCTTCGTTTTGAGTAATGCTTCTTTCTTGAGTTTGCTTATTCATGGAGAAACCAATGGGTTCATTCCAACAAATCAGTATCGGTGCTATTTGTCTTGTCGCTGCCTATTTGTTTGGCAATTACGTTAACAACAATCCGCCGCCGCTCAGTTCGGAAATTGGAACCGTCGTCAGTGGAGTTTCTCAAACGGCCAATGGCTTAACTCGCAGTAGCAGTTCGATTGAGTCCTCCGTGACTGGTAACATCCAGTCTCGATTGCCGATTGCAGACCTCAATCCCATCGAAACACAGCCGGCACCGATCGTGACCATGAAGACGCCGTTGAAGTCACGGTTCAACGTCCCATCGACCCGGAATTCTCCACGTGAATTGGGTTTCAATCGAGCGGATAACAATCGCTTGCCGCCACCGAGCCAACTGGCCAGACCAATCAATCAACCGAACAATCAACTTGCTGAAACATTCTCTGGCCAACCGTTTTCATCAAGCCCATTTTCCGAACCGGTGGCAGTTTCACCTACAATCCAGGTCCCTGATTTCTCAGCAATCGCGGCTGAGTTTAAGAACACTCCAATCGAGCTACCCAATATGTCTCGATTGGGAGGTATGCCAAGTCACTCGAATTCGAATCGAGACGGCGCCAACCAATTCGGATATTGGCAAGACCGAAATCCAAACAACAAGCCACTAAAGAAACTCGTTCAAGGTTTGCCCGACAATGAATTTCAAATTCCGAATCATCAGCCCACTGAGGATTATTACACGCCAGAGCCGCAAAGAAATCACGTCATAGCGCCAAACAGGGGTTTCACTCAAGCCGACTTTGAACCTCAACTCAACGACAACATCTTTGGCTTGAAGCCCAAGCAGGAGAGTTTATACAAAGAGCTAACGCAGCCCGAAAACGAGCGTCTTCATGCCGGTTCGAACGTCTCTACGGAAGACTATCAGTATGACGTCCCGCCACCGGTGCCTCCAGAGTTTCGCGGTCGGACGGATCAATCGTCTGGTTTTCGGGGCAATCTGACATTTAGACCTGAACTGGAAAATCGCTCAGGCGCATCGAATCAGAATCGAATTGAACGACTTGATCCCGCTCAGATCAACTATCAACGTCAATCTGAGGAACGCTCGCGCAACGAAGCTTCCTCGCGTTTGCCGTTCCGATTGACCGAAACTGCAAAAACTGAGCTGGTGCAACTTCGCGACCGAGCCGATGCGATGATCGGATTGGAGTCAACAAATTTCGTCGACCATACGATCGGTAGCGAGGAAACGCTTCAATCGATTTCCTCAAGATACTTCGGAAGCCCGAATTTCTATCTGGATATTTACTTGGCCAATCGTGACAAGCTCAGAAACCCAGCCGATACTCGGGCTGGCGTTTCGATCCGCGTTCCAGTCTACGAATCACCATAGCTACAACATTGAGCGGAAATATCTTGTTGGGGCAGGTAGGTCATTTTGCTTGCCTGTCTCTTAATTCGTCTGACGAATTCAAAACGCCGGCAAGAGTAGCTGCTCAAACTGAGCGTTCATCGATAGTAGCACGGCTGCCCCAGCCGTGTTTTTGCAGCTTGTTCACGGCTGGGACAGCCGTGCTACTCAACGAACTCAATTAGAAAAACTAGCACCTAAATCTCGAGGTTTGAACAAAGCGACCCCAAATCACATGATCAACGAGATGCTATGCGATCAGCTGATCCTGTCAGTAACTACTGATTTATTCAACATTCCCAAACTCTTACACGACCGGATGTTTCAACGGGTCTCTATTCATCAGCCTCTTTACTACGGGACTTCCAAGGAAGCGAGTCCTCATGGGCTTTTACCTTGAGCTCGATAAACTTGTTGGTGTAGCCCCAAAGCCCTTTGATTGAATCGGTACCTATAATCTCGGGGCCAGGCAATCTGGCTCCTTTCAAAGGCACCTTGTAAAGCGTTTGGGCTGCTTCCCGTTTGGTTTCGTCTTCGATCTCTTTGGGATCGGGCCGCGATTTCTCGAGCAACTTGTACAGCGACTCGGAATCCTTGGCGGCATCAACGTCACCAGTTCCCCAGATCATCATCAGTGGAAGTGCCGCACCCTTAGCGCCAGTGTAAAGCGGATGCTTCCAGTTCCCCATCAACGAAACTCCTCTGAGTTTCTTTCGTGGTGAAACCAGCAGCAGCGCCTTCACGTCCTGCCCCTGCTTGATACCATCTGCGTTGACCGGTGGATAAGCGAACCAGTCGTTGATCACCCATTCGACTGCAAGTACCGAACTCTCACCAACGGCTACTACCGACAACATGTCGATGTTGACTTCCCCTTCGTTGTTTCGCTGCACCAGATACTTCTTGCAGCGCTCAATATCCTTTTGCACTGACGCAACCTCGTTCTTACGAAATTTTTTCGCATCAATCGTCTTGTTCAATCCTTCAACTGCGGTACTTTGCCCGTGTCCCCGGAGATCTGGCACGATCGCGGCATGCCCGGATGCTTGCAAGAAAGCCGCGTACTGTAATAGTTGTTTTCGATCGCCTTCCCAATCGTGAAGCAGAATAAATGGAACCGCTTTCGCTTGGGCGCCTTCGGGGGCCGGCGGTCCGAAATAGGTAACCGCCAGTTTCACTCCATCGGACGTCGCCAAAACGAGGTTCTCAGGATCCGGCTTGATCAGTTTTTCTTCCTTCTTTTCCGGTAGAGAGGTCTTGGGAGGCGTTTTAGTTGGATCCTGATTGGTCAACGGTCTGCCACCTGGAACCTGTTTCTTTGCCCCGGGGCGATTCTTGATCGTAGACGGATTGTTCTGGCCCCATACCGACGGAGCCAAACCAATGACGAACACTACAGCCACCAAAATTGTCAGCGGCAATCGAAGGCTATGACGAAAACAATTTCTGAACATGGGTTTGGGTTTCGAAGAATGCATTTCCGAAACGCTATTGGATCTAAAAGATGAATTCATGTAACTACTAAGGTCTCGACTCTACGAAAAAATCGCCCCGACGGTGATTCTATTTTAGTCCAATCGACGACCGCAATTAAAGGCAATTATTACTGATAGATCGGTTACCATGCCACAAAGCAAGTACATACGCGGTTGTCTTGAAACATCTTTTTCCCGCGCTGGCAGACACTCTTTGGCTACTGGTTCAACATCGGCGAAATTGATGGTCCAATTGGTCATGCCATTTCACTCTATCACTCGGCTCTCCGAATGACCGACGACCGTTCTGACCGTGAATTTCTAAACGTGAAAACGAGTGTTTTCCCGGTTATAACGTGATTTGGGTTGCCTCACCCCATTTTTCATCCGAAAATAGGGATGATAGTTCTTCCGCGCGCCGAGCCGGATTTTCTATCATCGCAACGATCATGAATCCCGGTTTCCAACAACCGTTTGTAGTTCAACCGTGCACATACCCGGAGACGAATCTTGAGTATCCGAAGCCTTCGACGTTGGTGGCAGGTTAAAACAGGCAAAGTGGAGACTCCAATCGATGGCGGGGTTCCATTTTGGATTGTGAGCCTGATCTTCCACCTGTTGATCATCATTTTTCTGGCCGGCATCATGATGCCGCGTGAGGAAGAAAAAGCCGTCAGCTTGGTGGTCGCCGAGCCGATTGAAGAACTCGAAGAAGAAGAGATGATACCGGAGCTCCAATTCGACGACATGAGCTCGGAAGAAATTGGAGCTGACGGCGACACCGGATTCGAAGCCGCCGCGGCGCAAGCCCCAGTCTTTGACGTTGCAGTTGAGGATCCAATCGATCTTGATTTGCCAGAGCATGAAGTTGGCGAGTTGATTACCGACGATGATTTCTCAGAAGCCACAGCAGAGAACCTATCTACCGTCGCGGTCAAAGGCAATGTTGGCAATTCGGTCAAAGCCGCCTCGGGCGCGATTGATCGACTGACTCAGGAAATCCTCCTGTCGATGGAAGAAAGAAATACAGTTGTTGTTTGGCTATTTGATCAGTCCGCCAGCTTGATGCGTCAACGCGAAGAGATTCTTTCTCGGTTCGATCGAATTTATGAAGAACTGGGAATGATCCAGGCCTCAGGTCACAAGTCCTTCGATGGAAAATCAGGCAAACCTCTATCCACTCAGGTCTACGCGTTTGGGAACAAGATCAACAAGTTGATCGACGCTCCAACCGATAGCCTCGCCACGATCAAAGAAGCCATCGAAGGTATCGAGCGCGACACGACTGGTATCGAGAATGTGATGGAAGCCGTCACAACGGCCGCTCAAGACCATCAGGCGTATCGCAAAGTCGATCGGACGACCGGAGAACCCAAAGCCAATGTCATGTTGATTGTTGTTTCCGATGAGGCCGGCGATGACGTTCAGCATCTGGACTTGACCGTCCGCACATGCAACAAGCTTCAGATGCCTGTCTATGTCGTTGGTGTTCCAGCGCCCTTTGGTAGACCAGAAACAAGAGTCAAATGGGTCGACCCGGACCCGGCGTTCGACCAAACTCCGCAATGGGCGATCGTGTCTCAAGGTCCAGAGACGATTTACCCAGAACGCCTTCAACTCGATTTCACCGGAGCGTTTGGCGATCTCGATATGATTGACTCAGGATTTGGACCGTTTCACTTGACGCGGTTGGCCTACGAAACGGGTGGTATCTATTTCGCAGTTCACCCCAACCGAACGACCTCGCGCCGCGTCAGACGAGGAGAGACGCAAAGCTATTCCGCACATTTGCAGTACTTCTTTGACCCCAAGGTCATGCGGCGCTACCGACCAGACTATGTTTCGATCAACACCTATCACTCCCGACTTTCCGAGAACGGGGCCAGGAAGGCGTTGGTCAAAGCTGCCCAGTTCACGACCACTGGACAGCTCGAAGCACCAGCGCTGCGGTTTGAGAAAACAAACGAAGCCCGTTTTGTAAACGCCGTCTCTAAAGCTCAGCAAAGCGCCGCGATCATCGAACCTGCCGTCAATCGGCTTTACGAGATCCTGCGAACTGGAGAAGACCAGCGCCCCGAAGAAATCTCCCCTCGCTGGCAAGCCGGTTATGACTTGGCGATGGGCCGGGCGATTGCTGCCAAGGTGCGAGCCGAAACTTACAACTCAATGCTGGCGTTGATCAAGACGAAGTTGAAGTTCGACAAACCAAAAGATAAAAATACGCCACAAAACAACACGTGGATTCTGCAACCTGCTGACACAATCGAAACGGGCAGTCAGGACGCAAAACTATTGGCCAAAGCCAAAATGTATTTAGAGCGTGTCACGAAAGAACACGAAGGCACGCCTTGGGCGATGCTTGCCCAACGCGAACTACAGACACCGCTTGGTTGGAAATGGACTCAAGACTACACAAAACCGCCACAGCCGCGCCAGCGAAACAACAACAATAACAATAACAACAACCCTCGGGAAATGGAAAACGAGATGGCAAAAAAGAAACGCCCGCCACCTCGGTTGTAATGTTTTTGAATTAGTAATGATGCCAGCCAGCGACGACGAGGATTGAAGACGATGCCAATTTACGAGTACCAATGCAAATCGTGTGATCAACACGTCGAACTGCTGATTCGAGGCGAAGAAACTCCGGAATGCCCAAGTTGTGGTAGCCTGAAGTTACTCAAACAGTTCAGTGTTCCGGCTGCTCACAGCGGTGGAGCTAGTAGCGGCAGTCTACCAATGATGCCAAGTGGCGGCGGCTGAGGAATTCCCAAATGCGGCCCGGGCGGCTGTGGATAAAGACGAGTCTTCAGTAGTAAAAATGTGGGCGACCTTACGTTGCTGGACTTACCAAGTAAGACGGTATAAAACCGCCAATAAACGTCAATGGACGCAAATGAAACCAGAATTTGTATTCGCGTTTATTAGCGTTCATTCGCGGTTAAAAATTCGGCAGCATTCTCACGCAAGCGGGCACCTCATATCTACTAGGCCTCTTAGGCAACAAATCAATACACCCACCAATAAAAACTGGATTGAGCAGTATTGGCCTTTAGGCTTTAGTTCATGATCGCGTCGTTGGCGAACGTATCCATTTTGTCACTCATCACAAACAACCGAGTGATGCGATCAGTCAGGCGAGCCAAGAAGAAGGCCTCGAATTGACGATCAGACGATTGAATTGATGGACGCCCATTCTTGGGGAACGAGAAAACCTCAGGACCATGAACGTAAGAAACCTGCCCGTCTTTCTTGACGTCATAGACGGTACAAGTCAGATCGGCACTTCCTTTGTGGAGCGTTACGCCATCGTGAATCGAATAGGAACCGATCTCGATCACGAGAACCTTGTCGGCTTCCAAGTCTTCGCCCAGCGTAGTTGCTTCGACCGGATCCCAACCGTTTCGATCAATCCAGTTCTCAACCTTTGCTGGACCGACAATCTCAGTGTCTTTGAGCCCCTTGGCAAGTTTCACGCTTACGTTTCTAGCGATTGAATAAGTCAACGTGTCAGGCCCGTATGCAGAAGCGTCAGACACACAGACCACTGCAATCCGGCTGTCCTCCAACCCATCGTAGTCGGCCGGAACCTCGTGGCCTTTGATCACATAAAGCAGCTGCGCCATCTGACGAATACAACCTGTCGATGTCGTTAGAATTGCCAACGGCAAAACCAGCATCATTGCACGACGAGTAAATCCGTTTTTCTTGTTGACCATTATGGTTCCACTGTTGCTGCGCAGTATGCGCATTGGAATTGGAGATGCCGCCGAAGCGATGTTCAAGCGGCGGGAGACTAGCAAATGCCAGCAGTGAGCAACAAGAGCATTCGTTGCCTAGCGGATCAATCGAAGCTGATAGCAACTGGCCTCCTCTCAATAACTTGGTTTGAAGTCTGTTCTGAACCACCGTGGATCCAAGGCAAACGCTACAAAAACCACGATTTGTACCCTGCGGATCCGAATACCTGATTTTGTTCGAATTCCAGCAAGTTCCAGCCGCTTGAAGTCGATTGGCAAGCTAGAAATTTGTAGCCAAAATTGATTTGGCCAAATCGATTCCGTCAGCCGCATTCGCCTAACCGAGTATTCGAATGAGAAATTCATCATCGAGAACAATGTCCCCAATCAGTTGCTTGGTCATGGCCGCGATTTCCTGGGCAGCCGGATTCTACCTGTTCAATTGGGCCAACAATATCGAGATTCAATACAAGAAAGACATGGAATCAATCAGTGCCGGGGATTTCACAGAACACGAGTACACCGTGGGAAGAAAGTACATTCAAAAATCCCATGATTCACAGAACTCTCATATGATGTTGTTCGAAGGACCAAATAGCTTTTACCGAGACGTTGGCTCGGAGCAGTACTACAAGATTTCAGTCGGCGACACTTTCCTGGCCAAGCACCTCAATGGAAAAGTCTGGATCGACGAGCTTGACAGTGAGCCTTGCACCGGAAGAGGAAAATGGTTCTTGCTGGGATTAGGCGGTTTGATAGGCTTGGTCCCGATGGCAATGGGCAGCTACGATTTTCTGAAGAACGCAGATTGATCATCTTTCCAAGCCCCCAAAAAATGGCGGACAACATTGGGACTCTCTGTGTACTCCGTGACCCTGTGTTTTAAAATGAACCAATGGACTCCTGCTTGCGCGGCAGTGACGAAGTGGATGAGGAGATTGATACGGACCGAAGCGCGCAGGTTTTCAGTAAGGAACCGTGGCTATCGCCAAAACTCAAAACGGCTAATCAGCAAGCCGTGAGATGAAGCTAAAACCCAATGCTAACCAACCATCAATCTTCGAATTCGTCTTCCAATTCCTGAGCCAATTTTTCGTTGACTTTGATTCGGCGAATTCCCTGGCCCTTTCCCGATTTCGGATCGACGTCGATGACGACCCCTGAGATTTGCACATCCCCGGTTGCGACATCGAAGGGAATCGGGCGGAACGTCATCGTGGCCGAAAGAACTTTCTCGATTTTTCGACCAAGAATACTCTCGTGCGGACCGGTCATCCCTACGTCCGAAATAAAGGCCGTTCCGCCGGGCAAGACCTGTTCATCGGCCGTCGGTACATGGGTGTGGGTTCCACACACAGCTGAAACGCGCCCATCGAGATGCCGGCCCATCAACTGCTTGTCACTGGTGGCTTCGGCGTGAAAATCGCAGAAACGGATCTTTACGTCTTCGGGAATCTCCTCCAGAACCTGATTTGCTTTGGTGTACGGACAATCAACCGGCTTCATGAACACCCGGCCCATCAAACTGAAAACTGCAACCTTCTTGCCAGTTTCCGATTTCACAACCACCCAATTCTTGCCGGGAGCCTCGGCGGGATAATTAGCCGGCTTAACAATGTTGTCTTGACCTTCGAGAATCTCAATGATCTCTTTCTTGCGATAGATGTGATCACCGAGTGTCACACAATCTACGCCCGCGGCAATCAGCTTTCGATAGCCAGAACAAGTCAAGCCCGAGCCGTTTTCAGCGTTTTCACCGTTGGCAATTACCAAGTCGATCGATTCACGACGACGTAGTCCCGGTAGCGCCTGACACACGATCGCCATTCCGGGCTTTCCAACAATATCTCCAATAAACAATATTCGCACGAAGTCTTCTTTCCGAGGTTGGTTCGATCGGGGAGTGGACTCCGAGTAGGCAAACCAGGTTTCTAAATCAAATTTTAAAGTAGCACGGACGTCCAGTCGTGAATGCTAGCCGACGCTGCTCAACTTCTTCTATCGAGCCAATTCTGTAAACCGCGACTCTCGAATCACGACAACTTTTACTTCACCGGGATAAGAAAGCCGCTCTTCAAACGCCTTGGCAATGTCGCGGCAGATTTTCGCCGCCCGAGCGTCGTCAGAATCCTTGGCACTGGCGATCACTCGGACTTCACGCCCGGCCTGAACCGCATAGGCTTGCCGAACTCCTTTGAACTCTTTGGCGATTCCTTCGAGCTCTTCCATTCGCTTGATGTACCGATCGAGAGACTCGCGACGAGCACCTGGTCGGGAAGCACTACAAGCATCTGCCGTTGCGACAACGACGGTGTACGGATACTCGACGAGGATTTCATCATGGTGCCCAAGTGCAGCGTGGACGACTTCGGGTCCCTCGCCGTACCGTTTCAATAGATCGGCACCAATCTTGGGATGCCCGCCTTCCATGTCGTGATCGGCGGCTTTGCCGATATCATGCAGCAGCCCACACCGTTTGGCCAATCGACCATCAAGCCCCATCATTTCGGCCAACATCCCTGCGATGAATGCGACCTCCACACTGTGTCGAAGCACGTTTTGGCTGTAACTGGTTCGGAAATGCAATCGCCCGAGCAATTCAATGACCGGTTTCTTCAACCCATGAACATCGACTTCCTGGGCAGCTTCTGTGCCTTTCTTGTGAATCAGCTTGTCCATCTCGGACTGGGTTTCCTGGACCAACTCTTCGATTCGAGAAGGGTGAATCCGTCCATCGGCGATCAGTTTCTCAAGTGACAACCGAGCAACCTCGCGCCGCACTGGATCAAATCCACTTACGATCACGACGCCCGGAGTATCGTCGATAATGACATCGATCCCGGTCTCTTTTTCGAACGCGCGGATGTTCCTTCCCTCGCGGCCAATGATGCGTCCCT
>CALJOA010000130.1 GCA_937981585.1 uncultured Pirellulaceae bacterium
TTTCGACTTGATCCGTACTAACGAGACGGCGGTACTGTGGAATCGGTTTCCCGTTTTCATGCACTGGGGGATCCAACCCGACGCGGCGTCAGAGGAATTGCCGACTCAAACGTTGCTGCGATACAACAACCGCGAACCGGCCGTGATCGAGCGGATCATTGGATCGGGTCGAGTACTGGTGATGACGACTCCGATTACCGAATACGGTTTTGTCGAAAACCGGCTCAGCTGGAACGCTTTAATTACCGGCAACCCTGTTCCTGCGTTCATGCTTCTGAGCGGGGTAACCAATTTTCTTGTCCAACGCGATGTCGCGTCGCTCAACGTTAGGGTAGGGCAGTCCGTTTCGTTCGCCAACGATCCGCGTGAATACCCAGAGAACTATCAAGTGTTCTCGCCCGTGGCAACCAAGGCGCCATCCAAGCTCAACTCCGACGGCAAGCTTCGCTACCGTTTCACCGACTATCCGGGGCATTACCGGCTCAAAGGACTCTTCAACGACGAAGTCATGCTGCGCGGATTCAGCACCAACCTTGATCTGGCCGCGACCGATTTAACACGGCTCGGTCCGGATGAGCTTGACGCTTTCCTCGGACATGAGCGATATCAACTGGCTAGACAGAAAAACGAGATCGAGCGTCAACAAGGCAACACTCGGCGTGGAATGGAATTTTATCCACTTTTGATGTTATTGATGATGGTCGTGTTGGCCGTTGAATACCTGATGTCAAACCGATTTTACAAAGGCTAACTTTGGACTCGCTGACTTTTCAACCTGTACTCAACCCGATCGCAATGTCGATTCTGTTTGGGGCTGCGCTTTTGATGCTGCTGATCGGTCCATCGTTTGCAAACCTGACCCGCTCAAGACGTTGGACGCTGAGTTTGATACGACTGGGCGTGATTGCGTTGGCGCTTTTGGCGATGGTTCGTCCCGGTTGCATTGAGAAAATCCAGAAGAACCAATCGGCTGTCTTGCTGTTCCTGATCGACTCAACCCGCAGCATGCAGTTGCCTCATATCGACGACAACTCGACCAGATGGGGCACGACCGTTGAGATGGTCCGGGAGAACCAATCGCGATTCAAGAAACTGGCTGAGAACAAAATCGACGTCCGCGTATTTACGTTTGACAATCAGATCCAGCCGATCGAAATCGAGGATGGAGTCATCAAGCTCCCCGATCAGCCTGGGGGAGCCGAAACCGATATCGGCACCGCAATTTACGAAACCAGCATGAACGTTCGTGACGAGCGGCTGCTTTCGGTCTACGTCGTCAGCGATGGCGTGCAGAACGTGATCGACCCAGAGGCCGAATTGACTCAAGCCGCCGAGGCGCTCGCTGACATGGAAGTCCCGCTTGTTGCGGTACAGCTTGGTTCGGCGGCCGACAGTGGCCAACTGGCTGATGTCGCCATCACGAACTTCGCCGAGCAAATGGTCGTCAATAAGAAGAACGACCTCAACGCGCGGGCGACGGTCGTTTCTCGTGGCTTTGCCAATCGGGATATCACTTTCGAATTGGTCCTGACCGACTCCGATGGCACCGAGTCGGTTGTTGCCACGGAGATTTATCGCCCTGCCAACAACTACGAGGAGTCGTTTGTCGATCTGAAATTCCGGCCCAACGACCCGGGTGAGTTTCGCATCAAGGTCCGCTGTCTTCCCCTGCCCGAAGAACGAGCGCTGCGAAATAACGAGCTCGACGGATTCCTCACCGTTCGCGACGAAGGGATGCGAGTGCTGTTCCTCAACGGGTCGCTGGGCAATGAGCAGAAATTTCTGCGTCAATCGCTGTCGGTAATTGACTTCATCAAAATGGACTTTCAACCGATCTACACTTACAAGAACGCCAGAGACCGAGACTGGCCGATCAAGACGTTTGAGTCGGATTTTGCAGATCCCCAAAAGTACGATGTCTTTATTTTGTGTAACGTCGATTCGAGGGCGCTTCACGATTCATCGCACACGCAATCCTTGGCCGCGCTAGCCGATGCCGTCCGGTCCGGCAAAGGTCTATTGATGATCGGTGGACCACACAGTTTCGGAGGCGGACTGTGGCACAAAACTCCGCTGGCGGACGTGTTACCAGTGAAGATGGAGCACACCGAACGGCAGGAATTCGATCAGGATGTTCGCAAAGACCTGCACATCAATTCGCCGTTCAAGGTCACTCCCACACGTGACAGTTTTTTGACTCAGATTTCTGACTCGGGCAATCGCAAAGCATGGGCGAACCTGCCACCTTTGCTGGGCGCCAATCGAATCTCGGTCAAAGACACCGCGGAAGTTTTTCTGCAAAGCGACGACGATGTTAAACGACCCATACTGGCAACTGCCAACGTGGGAGGACGTGTTGCGGCGTTTGCGGGGGACTCGAGCTGGCGCTGGAAGAGGTACAAGTTCGACAAGCAATACAACCAGTTCTGGCGACAAGTCATTCTTTGGCTGGCGTTCTGGGACTCCAAGAATGATGAAAGCGTTTCAATCGATCTTCCCAAACGAAGATTCTCTCCAAAGGCAGTCGTCAACTTCGACGTCACAGTCAACACGATCGCTGGAGAAGCGGTCGAAGATGTTGAATTTGAGGCAGCGTTAGTCAAACCGGATGGGAAGTCTGATGTCATCACGATCAACAAAGCGGGGCAACGATATCAATCGGAGCTTGACCCGGAATCACTGGCTGAGGCGGGGCTTTACCGGATCGAGGTTATGGCCAGCCGAGCCGGCGCTCCGATCGGCAACTCAGAGCGGGAGTTTGTTGTCATGGACCGAGACAAAGAGAAATCCAATCCGGTTGCCAACCCGGAACAAATGAAGCAGCTTGCCAGCCGGACCAGTCAGTTCGGCGGAAAAGCGATCGGGCCCGAGCAACTGGCCGAAGTGTTGGATGACTACATTGAGAATCCACCGATGACGAAAATCGAGATTCCGCTCAAATGGCGATTGGGCGAAACGTTTCCTAGCGCCGCATTGTTTTTATGTGCGTTCGTGGCGCTGCTTGGGGTGGAGTGGCTGCTTAGAAAGAACTGGGGACTGGTTTAGCTACTCGAACTGAGCGTTTCCAGATTTCGACAATGATAAAGTTAATGTAATACCAGCCCGAAGCGCAAGCGAGGGGCCTCGTGTAGACTCTCCCTCGCTGGCGCTTCGGGCTAGTAC
>CALJOA010000131.1 GCA_937981585.1 uncultured Pirellulaceae bacterium
ATTGAGCCCAACGGCAAAAAAAGACATCAAATCTGTCCACAAACAAACGCCAAAAAACAGACATCAAAAAACTGAGACGCTCGGTTATCAATAATTCGCAATTCAAGAAAATGTCGGGCGCATCAAGAGTGCCCGTCCTACAGAACTACCCCTTCTTCTAAAATTCCTGCTACTTCTTACCCTTGGCCTCGCCCTTTTTATAAGGATCTTTGAGCGTCACGGTGCGATTGAATACTGGACTGCCGGGGGCCGAGTCTTTTGAGTCGACACAGAAATAACCCATACGAACAAACTGAAACCGCTCGCCGACCTTGGCGTCTTTTAGCATCGGCTCAAGCTTGGCATTCTTCATGACCGTCAACGCATTCTTGTTGATCATGTCTTTCCAATCGGTTCCCTCCGGCACATCGCCGGGATCGTCATTTTCAAACAGGGGTTCGTAAAGCCGAACCTCAGCGTCGACTGCATGCTTTGCGGAAACCCAGTGAATGGTTCCTTTTACCTTGCGGCCATCGGGGGCTTTTCCACCCGCGGTTTGAGGATCGTAAGTGCACCGAAGCTCGACAATTTCACCGGCATCGTCTTTGATGACTTCATTGCATTTGAGGAAAAAGGCATTGCGAAGCCGGACTTCACCACCAGTGGTCAACCGGAAAAACTTCTTGGGAGCGTCTTCCATGAAATCGCTTCGTTCGATGTAAATCTCGCGTCCAAACGGGACTTCGCGCGACCCTGCGTTCTCATCCTCAGGATTATTGGGCGTCGTTCGCATTTCGAATTCGCCCTCGGCGTAGTTTTCGATGACGACTTTGATTGGATCAAGCACCGCGTTAACGCGCGTGGCGGTTTTGTTGAGACGGTCACGAATACAAAGATTCATCAACGCCAGATCGGTCATGCTGTTGTGTTTTGTAATTCCGATTCGGTCCGCAAAATCAACCAGTGCTTCTGGCGGAACACCACGCCGGCGAAACGCGGAGATCGTTGGCATCAACGGATCATCCCAACCTGAAACATGATTGCCAACAACCAGCTCCGTCAATTTTCGCTTGCTCATCATCGTTTGAGTCAGGACAAGTTTGGCAAACTCGATCTGCTGCGGATGATGAATGTCAAGCTGCTCGATATACCAATCGTAAAGCGGTCGGTGATGCTCGAACTCAAGCGTACACACCGAGTGCGTGATGCCTTCGATGGAGTCACTCTGGCCGTGCGTCCAATCGTACGTCGGATAGATGCACCATTTGTCACCCGTCCGATGATGCGACACGTGCCGGATCCGATACATCGCAGGGTCGCGGAGATTCATGTTATCCGCGTTCATGTCGATCTTGGCCCGCAGCGTTTTCTCTCCGTCCTTGAACTCGCCGCTCTTCATTCGCTCGAACAAGTCAAGATTCTCTTCGACGGTCCGGTCGCGAAAGGGACTGTTCTTTCCAGGTTTGTTCCAGCCACCTCGGTATTCCCGAACCTCTTCGACGGCCTGATCGCAAACGTAGGCCTTGCCGTCCTTGATCAGCTTGATCGCCCAGTCGTAAATCTGGTCAAAGTAATCGGACGCAAAGTGCTCAGCATCCCACTCGAACCCAAGCCACTTGATGTCCTCACGAATCGCATCGACGAACTCGGTGTCTTCTTTTTCCGGATTGGTGTCGTCAAACCGAAGATTGCATTTACCGCCAAACTGTTTCGCCATCCCGAAATTTAAACAGATTGATTTAGCATGACCAATGTGCAGATAGCCGTTTGGCTCAGGTGGGAATCGGGTCTGGACACGGCCATCGTTCTTTCCGGCGGCGATATCATCGGCGACGATCTGACGAATAAAATCAAGCGGTTTAGTTTCAGTATTCATGGCGGTTCGTTTTCAAGAATCCAATTTCATTTTGGTTGGCTCAACATGACATCGACAAGTCGCGTCGAAGTGATGAGAAGTATTCAAAATGAGCTGTTGTTAAATTGAGCAATTGGCAAATAGAAAGTTCACTCCGAGGTTGTGATTTTTTATTGGCCGTTTGGGCGATAGCCACGGTTTAATCGCCAGGAACCGTGGATATCGCCAAAACGGCTGATGTTGTTAAGACAAATCACAGCGTCTTGGAATCGTAACCAATTGATGAATTGTCGGCGAGGGGAATACACTTTACCGGGGTTTTCGTTTGGGGCGAGATACGTTTAAGGTACCGAGTATTTAAACGTAGCCACTTGCCAGACCTCGCCACATCCATGGAAATGAAATGAGAAATTTACTTTTGGTCAGTAGCTCGCGGGTTCACGGTGCCGGTCTGCTGGAACATTGCCAAGCCGCGATGGCTGAGCACTTCCACGGCGTCAAGCGAGTTTTGTTCGTTCCTTACGCGCTTGCCGATCGCGAAAAGTACACCCACGTGATCAGCCGAGCTTTCGAGCCACTTGGAATCGCAATCGAGACGATTCACCTTTCGGAAAACCCGGTGCAAACGATCAATCAGGCGGAGGCGATCTTTATTGGCGGCGGTAATACGTTCCGGCTACTAACGTCGCTTTATTCGCGCTTCCTGTTGGATCCGATTCGTGAGGCGGTCCAGAGCAGGGGAGTGCCCTACATGGGAAGCTCCGCCGGCTCCAATGTTGCTTGCCCGACGATTCGAACCTCCAATGACATGCCAATCGTTGAACCGCCTTCATTCGAAGCACTGAATTTGATTCCGTTTCAAATCAACCCTCACTTTCTCGATGCCGATCCGAATTCAACTCACAAGGGCGAAACTCGGGAACAACGATTGACCGAGTACCTTGAAGAGAATCAAGCACCCGTTGCAGGCTTGCGCGAAGGATCGTGGCTGAAAGTTGTCGATGATGAAGCCCACTTGTGCGGGCGGACTGGGATGAAGCTGTTTCGCCGCGACCAGCCACCCGAAGAAATCGGATCGGGTGATGTGAGTTTTTTGCTTGAATAGACCGAACTAAGTCGCCGCGTTGGTGCGATCACTCAATTCATCAAGCGCCCACCCGATTCGAGCAATTGTTTTCTCGCGGCCAAGCACCTCCAGCGTATCGAACATGCCGAAACCGGCGGCCTTGCCAGTCGTGGCCACGCGGAGCGCGTGAATGATATCTCCAATTCCGACTCCCTGGGATTCGCAAAACTGTTTCAAGTCTTTTTCCAGCGAATCAGCCATCCAATCATCGACCGTGGCGAACAGCTTGACCGCTTCGCCGAGCAGGAAACCGGCTTGCTCGGGTTTGACAAGCCGTTTTTGGAATGGCTTTTCCTCAAACTCAAGATCTTCATCGGCGACAAAGAATGTATCAAACTTCAAAATGTCACCCGCCATGCAGATCCTGTCATCCGCCGCTTCGATGATCTGCTTCAGGTAAGCCTGCTGTTCACACTCTATCGGCGTCGGAATCAACCCGGCCTTCTGCAGGAAAGGCAAGCACATCTTTACCTTGCGTTTTAGGTTAAGCCGGTTCATGTAGTTGCTTTGCACCGCAGTCAACTTCTGAGAATCAAAACTGGCTTGTCCCTTCACGACTCGACCAAGCGAAAAATGCTCGATCATCTCTTCGCGTGTGAACTCCTCGGTTTTGTCATCCAGCGACCACCCCAGCAGTAACAAATAATTGACAACCGCGTCGGGCAGAAACCCTACGTCGCGATAAAAATCGGCCAAAACTGGATTGAAAGTCTTCGGGTCGCCTTGGATCCCGATTCGCTCGGCAATGTCGGCACCTGATTTGTAAAGCCGTTTAAAGTCTTTGTTGTTGAGGTACTTTTCGATATCCCGTTTACTCAGTTTCTTGCTCCCTCCCGGTTCAGCAACAAACGGCAAGTGAGCAAACTGGGGCGACTCGAACCCAAGCGATTGGGCAATGAAAATCTGGCGCGGCGTATTGGCGAGATGCTCTACGGCTCGCACTACATGCGTGATCTCAAAATCGCAATCATCAACGACCGTCGCAAGATTGTACAAGCACGATCCGTCATTCCGCTGGATCACGGTATCGGATTGCCCTGCCCATTCAAACGAGACATCACCGCGCACGAGATCGTGAAACTCGCATTTGCCTTCTCGCGGCATTTTCAAACGTACGACCGATTTGCGACCTTCGGCTTCAAACGCCGCCGCCTGCTCGTCAGTCTCAGCCATCCAGGTTCGGCTGTAAACAAAATCACGTTTCTCTTTCTCTGCTGCCTCGCGCTCGCCGGAATACTCTTCAGGTTTGGAAAAGTCCCGGTAGGCGTGGCCAGACTCAAGCAACTGAGTCACTGCTGACTGGTACTTCTCCAATCGTTGCGATTGAAAGTAACAACCGTGTGGACCAATCGAATCGGTCCCGTTCTTGGTCGGGCCTTCATCCCAATCGATGCCCAGCCAGGTAAATCCGTCGAGGATTGGCTGCAAGGCTTCGGCGACATTTCGCTTTGAATCTGTATCGTCAATGCGAAGGATAAACTGCCCGCCGGCTTGTTTGGCCAACAGCCAATTGAATAGCGCGGTGCGAACCCCGCCAATATGAAGATAGCCCGTCGGGCTGGGAGCAAATCGAGTTCGAACTGTCATGAATCGTTTTTTCGTCTGGCTTTAGTTTTGGCTCGGAAAGCCAGATTCTAGGCCAATCGGACGAGTAAGTGAAGCAAGCGACGCTCGAACTGGTACAGAAGTTAAGCGGCGCGCCTGCGATTTCGATTTTGCTTGTTCTCTTTGCGCTGCTTTCGACGCTGCGCCTTGGACATCTTGATGACAGCTTCTGATCCTTCGTCCTGCTCATCCTCGTAGTCAGTCTGGTAGTCATCATTGCTGGACTGGGCCTGTTCTTTGGCTCGTGAAGCCGCAGCCATTTCCTGTAGAGTCAGCTTTCGCTTGGGCTGTTTTTCTTCGGCTGTTTCGGGAGCGACTGGCGCGGACTTAGTTTTCCTGTTTTTCGTTTTCTTGGCCGCTACCTTTTTGTCACGGGAAGCATCGGTTTGAGTTTTAGATTTGCCAGACTTTTGAGCTGCCTTTTCTGTATCCTTCTCAGCGGTCTTGGAAGTTGACTTGGTCGATTTCTTTTTGGATTTGGCTGAGTTGGACTTCGTCGTTTTGGCCTTTGGCTTGGCAACTTTCTTCTTGGCCTTCAGCTTGATCAAACCATGCGCTCGCAGGAAAATGAACCGCACGTAAGTCACATGGGCCATCAGCAACGCCATCGTGGCAACCAAAACACAGTTGCCAGCAACCATCTCAGATCCCAACTCCAGCAGAACCCCGCTACGTACTCCGGGCAATTGAAATGTGATCGCCAGCGCGTAACCCAGCCACGCCACCCCCATCCAAGCCATCGAACCTCGTGAGCGTCTGACTTCGTACAGACTTCGGACCGTCAGAATCGTGAGCAGCGACGCCAGAACTGCCGGAGCAAGCCAGGGCTTTTGTGAAAACGAAACTTGCGTCACCGACTCAACCGCAAACGCGGCAATGCTTCCCAGATTGACGACGCAGCAAAGACTGGCAAACAAAAGCACGCCAGACATCCAAATCCAAAGCCGATAGGTTCCCCGGTAATCATCGCAACGATGCTTTCGCAATGCGAAAATTTGAAAGCTTGCCAACGAAGACAAGATCAAGAGAAAAGCTTTGAACCAACTGGCGAGACTTCCTTGACCTGTGATCGCCAACGAAGAAACAACATCGCTGCCAAGTGCAGCCCGCCATTTAGTTGATTCGACCGCTCCATAGTTGATCAGCCACAAACAAGCCGCCAAAACGAGAATGGCCAACAAGTAGGAGACCGTGCGTTTTGGAAACAGATCGGTTGTCTTGTTAACGTTGCGCCGATGAGCGCCATACGAATACGCGCGGATATCTTTCTTGGTGTCCTTGCTTTTTTTGGCTGAGGCTGATGCAGGCGCAGCTTTCTCGTTGGCTTCGGAAGCCGTTTGAGAAGGATCGACTACTAGTCTGCGACGGCGCGAGTCGCTACGTCTGACAACCATTGCTAACCAAAAAAAAGAAAAGAAAAGCCCTCCCTTTAATCGGCATTGCGAGCGTGAATTTTTAGCTAACCGGACAACTTCGCCCGAGTAAGTTGCACAGAAAATTCCTAAGTCGTTCAGCCAGCAGTTCCACCCGCTAGCTATCAGCAACGACTGCATTCCCCAAAACACCCAGCCCGTCAATTTCGACTTCCAGCTGATCACCAGGCTTGAGGAACAGCGGAGGTTTACGACCAGCGCCAACACCTGGAGGCGTTCCTGTGAAAATCAAATCACCCGGCTTGAGCATGACGAACTGGGACACGTGGCTGATCAAATAATCGATCTTAAAGATAAGTTGGCTTGTGTTGGAATCCTGCATTAGCTCACCGTTGAGTCGCAATCGAATTCCCAAATCGTACGGATCGGAGATTTCGTCTTTGGTAACAATCATTGGACCAAGCGGCGCAAAAGTATCAAACGTCTTGCCAAGCAACCATTGGCCGCCCGGTTTCCCTTTTTGCCAATCCCGCGCCGAAACGTCGTTTCCGCAACAATAACCAAGCACATGATCCATCGCATTTTCGCGGGCAATGTGCTTGCCTCCGACACCGATGACGACAACCAGCTCGGCCTCAAAATCGACTTTCGTGCTGATGTCCGGAAGCCGAATCTTGGAATCGGGCGCGGTGATCGCAGACGGAAACTTATTGAAGATGATAGGCAACTCGGGGACTTCGGAACCCATCTCTTTTGCGTGGTCGGCGTAGTTAGTTCCGACGCAAATTACCTTCTCCATTTCAAACACGGGAGCAAGAAGCGAAACATCCGCAACGTCGATCTTTGAGTCTGCTTTTCCAAGCACCTCTTCCAGCTTGCCGCAACTCAAATCCGACAACCCGCACAAATCCCGCAATGCAATTAAGCTACCAGGAGCGCGCGAATCAAAACTGATTCGATCTTGTTCGACCGACAATTCGCCAACATATTCGCTCGAATCGAGTCTGAACGAAACCAATTTCATAAAAACCGCCCCTACTGAAAACCTAGATCGTAGCAAAAAACATGGGGTATTTCGCTTAGTTTGAGGTTTTGGATGAACCACCTTCAATCGAAAGTCGAAAATTAAGAAGTGCAATGCACGTTTTTCGGCAATGCCGGAACTTGGCATTCTCACTTGCCCAACGATCATTCAATCGTTGGACCGCAAAAGACTAGCCCATTCGCGGTAACAAAAATATCAGATGACATCGCAAGATCAAAATTTATCAAGCGCGGATTCCTCTGCAACGGTTCGGAAAGTCAATCCGAACCTATTCCGACGCTGCCTTCTGGACAACATGCAGGACGGCGCGATCTTCGTTGATTATCAATCAAGGATTTTGGTTTGGAGCCAGACGGTCGAAGTAATGACCGGAATGAGTTCAGGAAAAGTCGACGGTGTCAAACTAACGCCGTCGTTGCTCGGCCTGGCCAACGAACACGGGACCAAAGTACCTGATGAGCAGTCGCCCATCGAGGCTTGCTTTGAGACCAGAACTACTCAGAACGGTAGTTACAAACTGGTGGGGCGCAGCGGTCGGGAAATTAAAGTCGAAATGACTTTTGCTCCCGTTGCCGATGCCAGTGGCACGCTTCATGGTGCCGTCGTGCTAGTCCATGACGCTTCGGTACAGCTTGATCTTCAGCGCCAACTGAAAGACCTCTACGAATTTTCAATGCTCGACCCACTGACTCAAGTCGCCAATCGAGCGGAGTTCGAGCGAGTCCTTGACGAGTTTGTGCGTCTTCGAAACTCCACGGATTTCGAATGTAGTTTGATCATTTGCGATATCGACTTCTTCAAATCAATTAACGACAACTACAATCATCACATTGGCGATCAGGCGCTGGTTTCGTTTGCCGGTTTGTTGAAGAAGTTTGTCCGTCAACAGGATCTAGTCGCCCGCTATGGCGGTGAGGAGTTCGTGATCCTGTGCGCTAACTGCAATGCTGATTCTGCGGTGCAACGCGCAGAAGAAATCCGAGTGACGCTGACCAAAACTCCGCAACAAATGCTCGATGGAAAATGCATCACCGCGAGTTTTGGAGTCTCTGAATTGCTGCCTGGCGACGCCGGAACCGACTTTTTTGTTCGGGCAGACACGGCGCTGTTGCGCGCCAAGGAGTTGGGCAGAAACCGGGTCGTCGAAGCCAATGCGGCAACCAGCGGTAGCGCACCAGTTCTCACCAGTGCTGAGAAGACTTCGCTCAGCGGCGCTAGATGGCGAAAACTAAAAGGGCAGATTCTGCTCAGTGAAGAATACAAGACCGCCACACCACTGGCGGTACTCGTGGAAAAACTTCGCGGATACATAATCGAGACCGAAGCGGAAATCCGGCGAGTCGATTCGGATTTTGCTTCGTTGATTGTCGAGGTCGAAGACGAAAAGGACTACTCGAAAAAAGGGACGTTCATCGTCAATGTCGAGTTTCAGGAACTTGAGGATAAAGACGTCTCAAGCATTGATCGTCGCACCGCGACCTTTATTCGAATCTCGATCCGGGAAGGCAAGAAGAAGTGGTTTGCAACCAACACGCTTGAGTTGGTTCCGCAAATTGCAAAGGACTTGCGGACATTCCTGATGCTCAACGACAACAGTTCCAAACTCAAGGTCGATCCACAGGCCACCAAGTCCACCCGGTAACCAGTTGGCTGCCAGCGACGCAGTTCCTCTCAGTTACCGCCAGCCGAATTGCCTTCTTCATCCGCCGCGGCCGAGAGCTGCCGCGAGTTCTCAATTGAGATCATATTTCTGGGTCTTTTTTCTCGATCAGCATTTGCCATAAAAAGACCAGCTGAATGTTCGCCGTTGGTTTGGCCAATTGCCCCTGAGCCAGAGATTGGGTATCCTCAAGGGCTCGATTAACGTAACTCAAACGCCAAAACTAGCTGGCCAAATATCTGTGAGGAACCAATGGCTTATTCACTCCCCGATCTTCCCTATGCGCACGATGCCCTTGCTCCGCACATCGACGCCCAAACGATGGAAATCCACCACGGAAAACATCACAACGGGTACGTCACGAAATTGAACAAAGCGATCGAAGGAACCGACCTCGGATCCAAATCGATTGAAGAGCTAATTAGCGATCTCAACGCCGTCCCCGAAGACATTCGTGGCGGAGTTCGCAACAACGGCGGTGGACACGCAAACCACTCGCTGTTCTGGACCGTTATCTCGCCCGATGGTGGCGGCGAGCCGTCTGGCGATTTGGCCGAAGCGATCAATTCGACTTTTGGAAGCTTTGACGATTTCAAAAAAGAATTCTCTACAGCCGCGGGAACCCGATTTGGAAGCGGTTGGGCATGGCTCAGTGTCGACGGTGGCAAACTTGTCGTCGAAAGCACACCCAACCAGGACTCGCCCTTGATGGAAGGCCGGACTCCAATCCTTGGTCTCGACGTTTGGGAGCACGCCTACTATTTAAACTATCAAAATCGTCGACCTGACTACGTCGCTGCGTTCTTCAATATCGTTGATTGGGCAGCCGTTTCAGCTCGATACGAGGCAAGCAAATAGTCTGCAAGCTGGAGCGATAGCCCGGCTTAAAAATTGAAAATCCGCCAAGGCCAAGGGATACCCCTTGGCCTTTTTTTGAATGTTTAGTCACTCTCGCGTAGGCGGGAGTCAAGTGAAGCGGTTAAAGACACGAAGACACGATTCCCGCCTGCGCGGGCATGACGTGGAATCGAGTTCGAACCGGCACCGTTGGTTCTCCGGTTTTTGTCACACGCCTTCATCATGGCGCCAACCAAACGGCTCAGTTTAGCCCGCTAGCATCAATCAACCATCGTTTCTGCCACTTCAAGTCGGGCACGATGAATTGGCTCCGTTTGAAACAAGTCCAGTCAAACTGAGCGATTCGCATAATGCCCAAGTGCTGTTCAAGTGCTGTCTATGGCGACATTGACTCGTGCTGTCAGCGTCCCTAACATCGCCGAGCTTACACAGACTGCCGATCTCATTCTTTCAACGGTTTGAGGCAAGAATCTGTATCGAGAAATCCGATTATCTGATTACGGAGAGTTTTTGGATTAGTGGTTAAACACGCGGGAAGTCGCCAAGTTTTCCCCGCCGGTTTCAAATTGCGTTTGCCCTTCAAGGTTCATTCGAGATTTCGAATGACAACCAGCTGGATTTGATTTCATGATTGTCAATAAAAACAAAAGCCTCGTTCTACTCGTTGGCTGTCTTGCCATCTCGACATTTGCAGTTTCGGGATGTCGCACCAGCGGTTTCAAGAAGCCCAACCTGGCAGTTCTCAAATTCTGGAAAAGCCCAGACGCAGTTGCAGCAAAGACACCACCGCCACCAGCGCGTTACTTCGATCCTGCCCCAATGCTTGAAGAACAAGTTGCCAATGCTCCGGAGAGCGAAACAATCGATCTCAACAGCCAACGTCTCAACCAGCGCCTCAATCAAACTGTCGCAAGCGCTGCTGACACCGTCAACACCAACGTCCGTTCTCTGAACGAATTCGCCTCCGGCGAAAACTTGAACGCCTCGCTCACCAATGCGCAAAAAGATTTCCAAACCGCAATGCAAGACACTTCTAAGGCTTCTTCCAGTTCAATCCGGAAAGCTTTGGAGTCTTCTCAAACTACGCAGTGGAACGATTTTGAGCTGCCAGCCGATTTGGAATCACCAAAGTCAAACCCTCGCTTGAATCAATCTTTAGCTGGATTAAAAAAGTCGATTTACGATGCCAACGGAAAACTGGTTGACACCACTGCAGATGTCAAAAATTCGATCATGAACAAGCTCGAACAGACCAAGAGCTCACTGCCTATTGCAAACCAGTTTGCGAGCCCAACCAAAGCAACTGCGGCCACACCACGTCCTCAGTCGAAGATCAATCAGTTTGTCGCGGCGACAACTGACAAAGCCAAACAGATTTCCTCTTTAACGCCCAAGAATCTGGATTCCAGCAAACCTGTGTTGCCTGCGTCACCTCCAGTCGCCAACACATTTAGCTCGCCCTTTGCCAAATCTGCCCCGGCTGCTGCTTCGGCTTCAAACGAGCAGCTCAAACTGGTCCAGGCCCAGGTTGCTGACGCCAACCGTCAAATTGAGATGCTAAAACAGCAACTTGCTCAGACAATAAACCGGAACCAACCCAAGGTACCATCTCAAGAGCTACAGGCCCCTGTAGCTCAGCCAACGGAACGCCTGCAAAGCAATCCAGCACCACCGCAAGCGTTCGCCTCAACCCAACAAGCGCCTATAGCGCGAACCGCCCAGCTAAAGACCCCGAGGTTTGGAACCACCAATTATTCTGCGGCAAACTATTCAACACCTGACAACTCATTCGCTGGCACGTCACCGACAAACGTCCTGCGTGCTGCTGGCGAGAAACCTCAACCAACGAAAACGACGACCACAGGCCCAACTCGGGCTTTCCCATCAACGCCCTATGGAAAATTTGCTCCCGATGGAAAATTTGGATCGACTTTCTCTCCAGCTACAACCCAATTCAATCAGCCGGAGCAGCCACCACAGCCGGCTGCTTCAGCCAGTTTTCAAACTCAGGTTGGCAGCGCTGACCAGGCGATGAAGTTTCAGGCTTCGGCCTCCAGCAACTTCCATCCCGCAACAGCGGCAAGAAGAATCAAAGCCCACGTTTCCGATGTCGACATCCCTGATTCTATCTTGAATGGCAGTGGTTCATACGCCCCCGGAAGCGTCCATCAAGTCGGGCAGTAGCCTGGAAAATAAAACGCAAATCGCATTTGGCGACCGCTTGAATCGTGAGCTTGGAAGTTTTGACAGGATGAACATGATTGAAATGATGGCATGCGCATCATCCTGCTGATCATGTAAATCCTGTCTTCGGAAAACAAAGCAAATTAAGCAAGCAGAGGCGATTTTAGGATGGCCAATTTCGCGACATCCAAATCACTCAAACGCCAATTTCATTTCATGCACAGTGTTTTTATTCTGCCAATACTGGAATTGTTGGCTGACAAATGCGAGAATTGAACCGTCAGGTCGGCGATCCTGAATTGGATTGCCCAAGGGTCTTGATCAAAATCCGCACCTGAGAGGCTTCTGCAATTCGAGTTTATCTAAGGGGAATCAGTCATGCCGCTTTTTGAAGTAGAGACAGACGCGCACATAATAATTACTTGGGCCGACAACGAAGGCTCAGCGACTTCCGTTGCAAGCGATTCATATCCTGGCGAAAACATCGTACGTTTGACCAAGCGTCCCCGTGACAGTTGGGTTATTTCCAAAGGCGTGTTGGGGCTGACGTCTGAGACAGACCCTTGTGGCGTTGCTCGCGATTGCCTGGCCAAAGCTGCGGGTGACAAAGTTCATGCGATTCGGCTTTATATGCAAGAAACAGGCAACGATTTGGAACAAGCTCGTCGAGCGATCGAATCGAACATGGTCATGGGCTGGTAACGTCTGACAATCTTCAGCATCATCCAAGTGTAAACTCAGTCACGCGCTGCCGTGTTGCATCCGGCAGCGTTTCCTGTGCGTTGGTTTGCCGGCGCCTTTAACTCCAACGTCCTGCCGCTAGAATTGGGCAACTCCATCCGGTGGTCATCTATCAGTCGAGCGAATCCGAAACTTCATGAGCTTGATTTCTCTCGAAAACATCGTCAAGAACTACAAGACGATGCGAGCCCTTGATGGAATCGACCTCAATATTGAACCCGGTGTAACCGGCCTGCTGGGCCCCAATGGCGCCGGCAAATCAACGTTAATCAAACTGCTTCTCGGGTTGGTCAAACTGACTTCCGGAAGTGGAACCGTGCTTGGTCAACCGCTTGGCTCGCATGGTCGGCGAGTCCGAAACCTGATTGGCTACATGCCCGAGGACGACTGTTACATTCCGGGAATGTCGGGAGTCGAAGTCGTCCAGTTCGCTGCCTGCCTTTCGGGGCTTCCAAAACTCGAAGCGCTTCGCCGGGCGCACGAAATTCTTGATTTCTGCGGAATGAAGCAGGAACGGTATCGCGAGATCGATACGTTTTCGACTGGCATGCGTCAAAAAGTTAAATTCGCGTCCTCAATCGTTCACGACCCTCAGTTCCTGATTCTCGATGAGCCAACGTCTGGACTGGATCCAGAAGAACGCGAGGCATTGCTGACACGAATCCGAATGATGTGGACACAGCTAGGAAAGTCAGTCCTGATTTCGACTCATATTCTCCCGGACGTCCAAGCGATTTGCGATGAAGTCGTCATTCTCTCCCGGGGGAAAATACGGCTCTGTGAATCGCTGGAAAAGCTCAACCAAACCGATGCACCATCGTACCAAGTGCGCATCGACGAAAACGAATCCGAGTTTCTCAGCGCAATGCTCCAACTTGGCTTTGCTGCGACCACAACCGAACAAAAAGATCTTGTTTTTGAAAGCGACGATCCTCAGTTCGGTGAAAAGACGTGGCAAACCGCCCTCCTGACTGGCACCAGAATCCATTCAATTGCTCCAGTCAAGAACTCGCTTGAAGGGATCTTCATGGCGACCGTTGAAGACGCCACCGATGCGCCGGAGGAAACCAATGCCAATTCATGATGTCGGCTACCGCCCTTGGAACGGCGAAAAGACTCCGCAATTCTCACGCTGGTGGGTCATCTGCGAAACCGGCATTCGGCTGGCGGCCAAATCACGTTGGGTCCGGCGGATTCTATTTGTCGCTTGGTTGCCAGTGATGTACTGGGGCGTCGGATTCTTTTTCCTCGAGCAGGCCCTCGACGCCGATTCGCAATCATTGTTTTCAATTGTCGATTCGGACGATGAAGTCCAATTAGAATCTGTTGAAGATTTCAAAAATGAAGCTCAGCAGCTTGGTCGAAACGCCGGTCGGATGGAAATTCGCCGATTGCTAGGAAGACGATTCAGCATGTTTCCTCATGCCGAAGATCTCGCCAAATCACTCGAGACAGGCGATCCCGAAATCATACGGAACGACATCTGGCGCTGGTTACTGATGGTGTTCTTCAGATACCCTCAGTCACTTTTGATACTCTTCCTGATCGGTACGGTTGCCCCTGCGCTGATTTCGCGCGACCTGCGCTCGCGCGCGTTCTTGTTGTACTTTTCCAGACCGATCGGAAAACTGGAGTACATGCTTGGCAAGCTCTGTATTCCGGCGGCTTTTATCATGGCAGTCTCTACGCTTCCCGCACTAGCACTTTACTTGTTTGCCATCGTGATGTCTCCAAGCCTCTCCGTGTTCTGGAGCACTTGGGATATTCCGCTGCGAATCATTGGCGCTACGATTGCACTTGTGTTGCCAACATCCGCGATCGCGTTGATGCTTTCTTCGCTGACTCAAGAAAGTCGGTTTGCAAATTTTTCGTGGTTTGCCGTCTGGGCGCTTGGACATGGCGCATGGCTGGCGATTCTGCTGGCGACTTCGATGGGAATGAAAAAGGCACCTTTCCACCCCGATGTACTCGCCAGTACCCAAGTCCAGAACTGGTCGGTGCTATCGTTGTACAACTGTCTCGGTGATGCGCAGGAATTCATTTTTGGCTTTGAACGATTCGAAGACGTCTGGCGAGGCAGTTTGGTGCTGGTCTGCTTAACACTGTTCTCGATTTGGATTCTTTATCGACGAATCTCGGCGCCAGTCAGCGTTTAAGAACCAACGTTGAAATCAATTAATGATTGAACTTAAAAACACAACCAAACTTTACAAAACCGTGATCGGTATCAATGACTTGAACCTGAGTCTTGGCCCGGGAACCTATGGATTGCTTGGCCCCAACGGATCCGGAAAAACGACTTTGATCAACCTGATCCTTGGTCAACTTCGTCCCACAATTGGATCGGTACGATTGTTTGGTGAGAACCCATGGCGGAAAAGCGAGTTGCTGCATCGAGTGGGGCTTTGCCCAGCCGTGGAGATGAGTTATCCGCGAGTCAGTGGGCTCCAATGGGTGACCTACATGGTACAGTTGCACGGGTTCGGTTACTCGGAGTCGGTTCGAAAAGCCAAAAAGGCACTTGAGACCGTGAAACTTTCCCACGCGATGAACCGGCCGATGCGAAACTATTCGCTGGGCATGCGGCAACGGGCAAAGCTCGCTCAAGCCATCGCTCACGAGCCAGAACTGTTGATTCTCGACGAGCCTTTCAATGGGCTTGATCCAGTAGGACGTTACGACATGTCGGAGCTGCTCAAAGCATGGGCAGAGCAGGGGAGAAGCCTGATTCTTGCCAGCCATATTCTCCACGAAGTCGAGGCCGTCAATCCGTTGTTCTTGTTGATCTCTGGCGGCCGACTATTGGCGTCCGGTTCGCCACAGGAAGTACGCTCAATCCTTCCCGATTCGCCTTACACTCTGACGATCCGTACTGCTGAGCCAGACCAAGCAAAACGACTTGCCGGTTTGATGATTGGACAATTCGAAATCGAATCAATCGAATTCAAATCCAACAATTGCTTCATTTTTTCAACGCCGACAGCCTCTAAGATTTTTAGCCGGCTGCCTGAACTGCTCAAGGAAAATGAAATTTCGATAACGGAGATGAGTTCGGAAGACGATTCATTGAAAACGTTGTTCTCGACGCTTGTGAAAATGCATCGAGGCGAAATGAATCGTGGAGTTTCATCATGAAGCGATGGCTCAACGGTGCCTTGGCAACCTGTTCCTTTGAACTCCGGCGATCCTTTACGGTTCAGCGAACTGCAGTCTCGTTGGTGTTGGCGCTATTTCCGCCCGCGATCATGCTGATTCTGATATTGGCGACTCGTTTGTCGAGGGACTTCCAAGCCCAAACCGCGATTCTGGATTTTTCACAGCTGCTAATCATATTTCTAGTAGCTTTGGTTTGCCTGTTGACGACGCTGCTCTGGGCGACACCAAATGTTTATTCAGAGATGGAAGGCAAAACGTGGGGCTTCATCGCCAGCCGGCCCGGCGGACGAGTCTCAGTTTTTCTGGGCAAATTTCTGGCTTCGTTTTTGGTGTCGTTCGGCGTTTCGGTCGTCGCGATCTCGCTGTGCATCTTCTTGGTCGATAGAAGTTACTCAATGCCAGATGCTCAACGGCTTTGGCTTTCAATCTGCGGCGTCTTTTTGCTTGGCTGTCTCGTTTACTCGGCAGTCTTTTCGATGTTTGGAACTCTGTTCATTAAACGCTCGATGGTTTTTGCCGCCGGTTACCTGTTCGGCTCCGATGTGATTCTGGCGTCGATTCCGGGGGCTCTGATCAGCAAGTTGACAATTCGATATCACCTCCAGGAAATTGGGATCGCCTGGATCGGATGGTTCTTACCCGCTTCGTACAACGAAGCTGACTTCCGATTGTTTTATGGTGAACCGCTTCCAACTTGGATCCACTTGGCGATATTACTGGGGATTACAGCGGCGGCGTTGGCGCTGGGCGGCTGGACGATCGTCAATCGCGAGTACATCACCAAAGACGATGCTTAGGTGAACATATGGAAACCCGACGCGTTAGCGAGGGCGAAGCTGAAATTGAACTCGCCCTCGCTCACGCGTCGAGGCTGTGTTTTTTTAAAACACTTCAATACAACATCAGCCGTTTTGGCGATAGCCACGGTTAATCGTAGTTCAATTGGGGCTAGCGCCAAACGCCCAAACGGCTAACAAAATCACAAGTTAGTCGGGTTTCCATTGAGTACTACAGCGGCGAGCCGCCTAACCAACCAGCTCAATTGATTTCCCATCCCAATTACTTTTGCTCGGCCTGAATCTTCAGCTCTTGTAAATGCTCGACAAGATCTTCAAGCTTGTGTTGAACCCGCTCCACTTCGATCGCCAGCGTCCCGCGCTCTCCGGCTTCGATTTTCTCTTTTAGCGACTCACGTTCTTGTTCGTCTTTGGCTTGTTCCATGCTATTCAAAATCACACCGATAAACAAATTCAGCATAATCATGGTGCCAAACATGACGAACGAAACGAAATAAGCCGCCCCAACGATCGGCATCGCTTTGGAGACCGGCTCGATACCAGTCGTGTTGTCGTAGGCATAAACATCGGAGCCATACATTTGGATGTACATGATGTCGGTCCAGTCCTCCAACGTAACCACACGAAACAGACTGAGCATTGCAGTCGGAAGATCACGAAAATGAATCGGATCATTCTCGCTGAACAAAAACACCCCCATTACGGCATATACGTAGAAGTTCAACGCCAGCAGAATTCCCACGTAAAACATCGACGGGATACTTTTGATCAGCGCCCCAACGATCAACTGAAGCTGCGGCATTGCGGTCATTAGGCGCAACGCACGCATGATCCTGGCCAACCTCAAAACGGCTGCATAAGAAGCGTCAACAGGCATAAAGCAGACGGCAACGATAATGAAGTCAAAAACGTTCCAGGGGTCGTAGAAATAACGATACCAATGCCGCCCGTGGCGAATCATCTTGATCGCGGCTTCGGCGACAAATATCCAAAGCACGATTTGATTGAGTGCGTTAAGCAAGCCATGATGCTGATCAACGATTTTCGGATACGTTTCTAAACCGACCAGAACGGCAGCAAAGACGATGATCGCCAGAATCGAAAATTGAAACCACCGCGACTCAACGACTTGTTCGCAAAATTTGACCATTACCCGTTTCCATGCCTTAACCCGAGGCGACTATTTTGAAGCCTAATTCGAGATATGCAATCCGGGTTTAAATGGAAATTGAAAGTCACCGATCCTGAGAGGCAGACTACCAGGTAACTACTCCCACGGGTCTTGATTCCAACGCTGCATGCTGACTCCAGAATCATCGATTTGAAATCGAATCGCGCCGTCTTGATCGGTCCGACCAATTTCCCGTCCTGGAGCCAAAAACTTCTGCACCGCCGAATTTGAAACACGTCGAGTGCCGCCGCTGATCGCAACAAACTCTGGGGTCGACCAGTTCATGAAATCCGTTGGTCGGCTGTTCTTGCTGCCATGATGCGCGGCAACCACAATGTCAAAATCTATCGGATTCTGCTGAAGCAGCAGCGACAGCCCACTACCCTCCAGATCGCCGGGCAACAGGATTTTCTTTTCGAGATACTCAATCATCAAAACGACGCTGTCCGAATTGTCATTGTCTCCAGTCCCGTGAATAGGTGGACCGAGCACATTAACATCACATTGCCCTCCGGCTAACAACCGGTCGCGAGCAGCAATCTCTCGAATCGGAATGTTCTTCGTCTTTAGCACTTCAATTAGCGAACTGACCGCGTTGGACTCGCTTTCCATCATTTGCCGTGACAGGTAAACAACTCCGATGGAAAACTGATTCGTTAATTGTGCCAGCGCATTGAAATGGTCAACATCGGCATGTGAAAGCACAACAGCATCAACATGTTCGATCCTCTCGAACCAGAGGACACCAGCAATATTTCGAGCACCGTATTCTGCCGACCCAAGCGCACCGGCATCGTAAATCATATTCTTTCCATCAGGAAACTGAATCAGCGCGCTCGAACCGTGCCCCACATCAATTACCGTGCAACAAAGTGGAGAATCGCCACTGTTCCGCTGACACCATTTCTCAAACTGATCCGGTACGCACCAAATAAAAACCAGCCAAACCAGCATGAGCGTGATCAACCAGCGACCGGGCAATCGTGTTGTCGGATAAATCGCAAACAGAAAAACCCCGGCGTAGAACAGTGCCACAGCCGATTCGGTTGGCCCCGTCGTCCAGCCGTGCCCCATAGGAATCGTTTGCGCCGCGGCAATGATGGCTTCGATCCACGAGAGATTCAAATGGCAAAACCATCCAAACAGATCAGCCAATGAAGGAGCAAACCAGCCGAGAACCAAAACTCCCAGACCGCCGTACAAGGCCCAGGCAATCGGCACCAGCAAGATCGGATTCACAACCAATGCGATGGGCGCAACCAAGTGAAAACGAAGGGCAACCAGAGGCAACGCGACCACCCAAATCAATGCGCTTACCAAGATCGCAGTTCGAAACTGCCGGCCGAGCCAATTGATTGTTCGCACGTGAAACGGACGGGTGCCAGCGACTAACCGTTTGATCGGATCAGTCGAAGGTGGCCAAAAAACCCAATCCTTTCCGAACGTCAACGTCGCAACTGCGAGAAAGGAAAGCTGCGGCCCGATACCAAACAAATCACTCGGATTGAGAATCAAGACAATCAATCCAGCGATCGCCAGCAAGTTAAAAGAAAAACCTCGCTCGCCGCAAAGCCGTCCGACGCAAAACAGAATAATGAGAATCGCCGCCCGGGAAACCGGCGGACGAAACTCGACGAGCCAAGCATAGAAAAGCACAAACGCAATGGTTGCCCAAAGGCACCTTTCCCGGCTCAGGATTCCAATTCGGAACAGAAAGAAAAATGCCCCGGCCAGAATACCGACATGCAGACCCGAAATCGCCAGCAAATGAACCGTACCGGTTTCCAAAAACGTGTCACGTCGAGACTTGGAAAGCTGTTCTCGATTGCCCAACAAAATCGCCGATGCCAGCGCGGCTTCGTCTCTACCGACATGAGTCCAAGTCAGCTCATTGAGTTTCTGCCGCAACGTCGAGAGCAGTCTTACTCGCGCCCAGCCAGCCGGCTGGATGACCTCGACCGACTCGGAGCGATACGCATGCAAGAAAGCAAGCTTGGATTTTGCGCGGTAAAATTGACGAAAATCAAACTGCCCCGGGTTTGAGGGTGGTGAACTGAGTACCAAGTGCCCAAAAACTCTGATTCGGTCACCTGAACGAACATGTCGTGTCGGATAGTGAATGATGAGATCCGATTTTCCCGAGACTTCGATCCAGTCGGTTCCGTTTCGAATTCGAGTCGCGCGGACGGAAAGCTTGGTGTGAACCGCCTGTTCCTTGAAGCTGGAATCGTCCACCTCGACCGCCATCGAGCGTGGTTCAGAAATCGCGATCGCTTCAACACAGCAAGGCTGAGTCCCAGCGGTCGCGAACCGGCCAAGTTCCGATTCGCCAAACCAGTTCCAACGTCCGTGATGCCAGAAAGCTCCAACGCAAACCAGCCCGATCAGCAACATTGTCGAAGCCAAGGCAACCCAACGCTGATTGCATTTGGATTCAGCGCGGCCAGACAACTCAATTGCTCGGTACAAGAGCAGCCATCCTCCGAGGCAAATACACGCCAGCGAAATCGAAAGCGACCAAGGAACGGAAACCGCGCGATCCAGATATACTCCGGTCCCAAACGCGATCAACACCAACACCATCGGTTGGTAGGTCGGCCGGCGAGACAACTCTGAACTAGTTC
>CALJOA010000132.1 GCA_937981585.1 uncultured Pirellulaceae bacterium
GTACCAGATTTACCCGCGATCTTGTAACGGCGTTTGGCAACCTGCCGGTAACCCCATTGCCAGATCGGCATCGTGAATGGAATGTGCATCAACGGAGCAAGGATCCACAATCTCGGAAGCCGCGTTGTCAGATACCGAATCGCTGTCGCCCCGCCAAGTCGCTCCGACGTGTAACCGTCTTTATCTTCTTCACTGGGAATCAGGTAGATCTGCTCCATCATTTGATCGTGGCTGAGATCAGCAAACTGTTGCGTAACAAAATCGTCATGCAACGAAACGAAAGCCAAACGGTTCTTCCCATCCCAACGCATTAGATTTTTGACTTGGCCGGTGCAGAAAACACAATTGCCGTCATAGATGACAACGTCAGCATTTGGAAAATCGACCGGAGATGGCAATCCTGACGAACCTTGTTCCACACCACGACCTGGCGTCGCTTGGGTTGGAACCGGTTTTGATTCGATAGTTGCCATTGGAAAATCGAGAAAGCTAAACGTGTGACTGTCCACTGAGCCAACTGGTTGGGTTTGTCTCAGATAACCCTCAAATCAAGGATATGCCAGCTTTTTCGACACGAGATCGAATTCTCAATAGCATTGTACGAAATTGCCGTCCTATAATGGGCCGATATGAACGAATAGTGCAATATTGCCATTCACCAGGCGATATGAGACGTTCCTGCACTGTGGCTGGCGACGAAGGCAATTCAGCTCCGCTAGGCAGGACGGAACCTGGGAAGTCGCGAAACCGTCTTCGAATTCTGGGAGAAAAACGTGAACGAAATCAATCAGCAAGTCAATCGCGCACGTCGTCGAGTCATGACCGGCAAGTTCTTCAACATGCTGACACTTGCTGCGTTTTGCGGACTGGTTGTCGCGGCGATCGGAATGGCGATTCCCAAAATCTGGTACCTCGATTTCCTGCAAACTCAGAACCATCATGACGCATGGGTTTACTCATGGATCCTCGGAGGGGCGGTGCTTGGTTTTCTGACCGCTGCGATTTTGACTTGGAAAAACTCCAGCAGCCGCATGGATGTTGCGGTTGAAGTCGACAAACGTTTCGAACTTAAAGAACGGCTTTCTAGCGCGATGTCGCTTAGTCCCGAAGAAGCCGAAACCAAAGCCGGCCAAGCCCTTGTTGCTGACGCAACCGATCGCGCCGAAACGATCGACGTTCGAGACCAGTTCCGGTACAAGCCAAACCGGCGAGCCTTGTTGCCGTTGATTCCTATCATGTTGTTGATCGGATTGATGTTCGTTCCCAACGCGGAAAAGAAAGCCGTCGCGGGCGAAGGCGAAGTCATCGCAAAAAAGAAACGCGAAGTCATCGTGACTGAGTTCAAGAAGAAGATCGAGGAAAAACGTGAACGGCGAATCGCCAAAGGACTAAAAGATGCAGACAAAGACGTCAAATCGCTAGAAGAAAAATTTGACAAACTGCTCGAAGATGGAACGCTCGAAGACAAAAAGCAGTCGCTCGTCAAACTTAACGACATCAAGAAAGCGATCGAGGACAAACAGCGCCAGATCGGTAACAGCAAAGAGTTAAAGGAAAACCTGAACAAGCTCAAGGACACCGGTTCCGGACCTGCTAAGGAGCTTGCCGACGCGATGAGCGAAGGCGACATGGAAGCGGCGAAGGAAGCCATCAAGAAACTGGCCGACAAGTTGAAGGCCGGCAAGCTCAACAAAATTGAAATGAAGAAGCTTGCCAAAGACATGGAGAACATGGCTAACGAGCTTCGCAAGATTGCCGAAAAGCACGAGGCCGACAAACGGAAGCTTGAGGACGCGATCAAGAAAGCCGTCGATGAAGGTGACCTCGACAAGGCGGCCAAGCTTCAAGAAAAGCTTGATCAAAAGAAAGCCATGGACAAGCAGCAGGACAAGATGCAGAAGATGGCTGACAAGCTCAAAAAATGCTCCAACTGCATGAAGGAAGGTGGAAAGCCCGGTGGCAATGGTCAGAAACAACAGGGCAACAACGGCGAGGGCAAACAGCCAGGCGACTCCGGTGAACAACAGGCTCAAGCGGCTCGCGAAGCCGGTGATTCACTAGAGGATTTAGCTCAAGAAATCGAGGACATGCAGCAACAGCTCGAGGATATGGAAGCCCTTGAAGATTTGCAGGATATGGCCGATGGTTGCAAAAACGCGATGCAAGGCGGCCAAGCTGGCGGCGAAGGCAAAAAGGGAGGCCATGGTGATTGGGCCCGTGGTGGAGGTGATGCCGGAAGTGGAAAGCGATCGCTTGAGAAAGAGGATACAGGCAAGTTCAAAACTCGCGACAAAGGCGAACTTCAAAAAGGCGAAACCGTCGTGACCGGCGATGCTGACGGCGAGAACATCACTGGTCGCTCGGTCAGCCAGACGCGCGAGTTGGTCAAGGCTTCGATGAGCAAGGAATCAGATCCGTTGCAGGATATGAAGCTGCCCAAGTCGCGCCGCGAACATGGCCAGGAATACTTCAAGAGTCTGCGCGGCGGACAGTAGTTAAAGATAGACTGAAGCGGTAACGCCACTTGCCAATCACTTGCCACTTGTTACTTAATGATAGCCCGACGAGCTTGTGATTTATTAGCCGTTTGGGTGATAGCCCCGGTTGAACTGCCTTTTAACGGGGCTATCGCCCAAACGGCTGATGTTGCTAAGAAATGTTTTGAAAAAAAACACAGCCTTGACGCGTAAGCGAGGCGAAGCAAACACCATTCTGTTTCAACTTCATTCTGTTCACGCCAATCTGTTTTGAGCGACATGAGAGTAAAACGTTTCTTCCGCGATTTTGCTGTGCTGCTGCTGTTTTGCGGCGCGTTTTACTTGCTTACATCGGTGTTGAGCCGATTGGATAGTGAAACGGTCGACGACTCGGATTTCTCGGACGAGCGAAAACGGGCTGATGTTTCGATGAAGAAGCAGGACTGGGAAGCGGCCTCGGTCGACTATTTAGCTCTTACGGAGAAAGACCCATACAACGGTCATGCCTGGTACCGGTCCGGTTCCAGTTTCAATTTTCAGCGTGAACATCTTTTCCTGAGGATGCGGGCAGTCCGAGCCGACGCCCGAGACCAACAAGAGGGGTCGGGGGCAGAAGACATGGCTCCCGAAACGATTGAGCTGCTCGAGGAACTTCAGGCGGAGCTGGACGATCTGAGCGAAAAAGCAAAAGACGCTTTCAAAAAATCCAAAGAGTTTGCTCGCTATCGTGCCGACTCGCTATTGAAGCTCGCCGCGATCGAATCGTACCAGGGAAACAACGCTCAGTCGCTTGGTTATCTCGAAGAGTTCGTCGAAAACGGGAGCTACACCCAACGGGGGCTTGCACACTACCGGGTCTTTGGCAGCGGCGGTTCCATTTTTACGTCCCCAACCGCAATACTTGATGGTTACCCGATCCGGCTGCACGCTGAACCGAAGTTCTGGGAAATCGTGCGCAAAGAAGGCTTCAATCACTCGCGGTAGTGTTGGGGATCCACTTTCCCGACCACGCCGAAATCAAATCGCCAACGTAATTGACGTCGTCAGGCTGGTTGACCAACAGATGATCTGAACCGACCAGCGTGACGAGCGATTTTGCTCCACCGGTCCACGCAAAAATATTTTCGGCGTGGCTAAAGCCCAACGTTTGATCGACTGGAGAATGGAGGATCAGGTGAGGGATCGAGATTTTTTCAATCAACGGCTTGAGCTCGAAATCGCGCAAGCTATCGAGTAGCTGTGACCGCATGGTATGAGTCCGTCCACCGATGGTGACTTCACCTACGCCTTTGCTGCGAATATCCGGATTCTGTGACTCGAGAAACTCGGCAAGATGTTTGGTGCAAGAAGGAGAAGCCAGCGTCACGATTGCTTTGGCGGATGGAATTGATTGGGCCATCGCCATCATGGCCGCGCCACCAAGCGAATGACCGATCAGCAACTGCGGCGACTGGTGCTCTTGCGCTAACCAATCGACTGCTGCCTTGATATCGGCAAGATTGGTTTGGATGTTCGACTGGGAAAAATCTCCCTGACTGCCGCCCAAGCCAGTAAAGTCAAAACGCAACACGCCGATTCCATGTCTCGACAATCGCCGAGAGATTTTCACGATCGCTTTGAGGTCTTTGGTGCAGGTAAAGCAATGAGCAAACAGTGCAAACCCGCGCGGCGGTCCGGTGGGCAAATCAAGGATGCCGGCGAGCTGAACCGACGCCGGGTTTTCAAATTTGACGCGTTGACTGGGCATGAATGTTTGCTTGGAGAACCGTTTAAGACATCAACAGCGTATTCAAAAGATCGCGACTCCCCAAGGCGTGTGTCGAGGTCAACACTTCGCCGGCGTCCAAACCGGCCGAGCGACCACACGCGATGGCCATCGCTGAAACACGGTCAAAGATAGATTCCTTCTCGGGCGGGAACTGGGTCGCGTAGCATTTGATCGATTCGATTTTTGTTTGCAAAGTCTCCGTAATGTCATACACGAACTGGCGAGGGCCCGAACCACTCCAGTCCGATTCGTAGAAAAACGAATAGTAAATCTGTTTCTCGATTTTATGGACTGGAAGTCCGTCAAAGTGTTCATCCCACTTGCATAGGCGACTGTAAAAAACGGCCGCGTCGGTAATCTGCATGGCTTGCCAATGATCGGGCGAAGCGGTCGGGGTCTTGCCTTCGATTCCAAGCACGATTTTGGGACGATAGATTCGAAACTGTTTTGCCAGCGCGACTCGGGCTTCGAAGCTGTCGAACAAACGGCGATTGGGAAGTTCGAGAATGATTCGCTTGGTGACGCCAAGCTTTTCCGCCGCAGCGTGGGCTTCTTTGATACGAAGCGCTGGATCGTCGCAGTTAGGAGTCGGTTCGCCGTCGGTCAGGTCGATGATGCCGACTTTCAATCCGGATTTTGCCAGACTGGCCAGCGTCCCTCCACAACCAATTTCACAATCGTCCGGGTGGGCGCCGACTGCAATAACGTCCAGTTCATCGAGTTCAGTTTTGGAATTCATGATGGGCTTGAAAAATACGAGTTGGAAAGTTCAGCCGTTTGGGCGATAGCCCCGGTTGG
>CALJOA010000133.1 GCA_937981585.1 uncultured Pirellulaceae bacterium
TCGTGGCCCGGCACCCCAGGAGACCAGCGGCTTAAGCCAGTCCGGGCTATTGTTGTTGTCGTCGCTTCCGACGCGTGTCTTGCGAGTCAAATCAACGGCAAATTCAACCAAGTGCTTGGGCACCGGCATTCTCCGGACGAGACCCTGGTATTTTTGGACTTGTTCGGATGACATGACGGGTTTGAGCTGAGGGGGTTTTTCAGTCGTGGTACGCATCGCGATATCGACTTCCTCGTTCCGCGCCGGATAATCCACATTGACCAAAAACATGAATCGGTCGAGCTGTGCTTCGGGCAGCGGATAGGTGCCTTCCTGTTCAACAGGGTTCTGCGTGGCCAGCACAAAAAACGGCTTGGGCAAATCCATTGACTTACCCACCACCGTAACACGCTGCTCCTGCATCGCTTCGAGCATCGCGGCCTGAGTCTTGGAAGGCGCGCGGTTGATTTCGTCAGCCAACACGATGTTGGAAAACACGGGCCCTTTGACGAACTGAAACTCACGCTGGCCGTCAGAAGTCTGCTGAATGATCTCGGTGCCGGTAATATCCATCGGCATCAAGTCGGGCGTAAACTGAATCCGGCTGAAGTCCAGCGACAGCGTCTCGGCCAAGCGGCTGATCAGCAGCGTCTTGGCCAGCCCCGGAACTCCCATCAGCAACGCATGTCCACGAGCAAACAGGCAAATCGCGATCTGTTCGATGACCTCTTCCTGGCCCACGATGACTTTGGCCAGTTCTTCTTTCAGTTCTGCGTACGAAGATTGAATCTCGCTGATAATCTCCACGTCGTCGTTGCCAAGATCCTGAGCGGTTGCTGTTTCAGCGGGCATTTTTGTTCCTGAGAGTGAATGGTATAAATTTATTGACGTGAGAATAAAACAAGCGACGCGGAAGCGGCGAGGTTACCGATAGTAACGACATCCGATTCGACTATTTATTAGGCTCTTTCGGAAATAGCGCTTGTAAGGGTAACTAATCTGGTCCGTTCGCGCGAGGAAGCCAACGACAAGGGAGCAGATTTAATTACTTTACACCAAAATATTTAGGACTGACAAGAAAGACGCCAGAAATACGGGGGAAGCTGAAGCTCGCTAAGACTTTTGCTCTTTTTTTCCCATTTTTGTATAGCCTTGAACAAACCACGTGTGGGGATGTTCAGTTGCCGCCGGGTCATCGTCAAATGGGAGCGTCACCCGGCGCTTTGATCCTCTGTTGATAGGTTCGCTGGTAACACAATTTCAAAGGTCCCCATTCACATTCATTGTCGGGCATGTGGCCTGCCGTGCAAAACGCGTCCGAAGTAAACGCGTCCGAAGTGCTGGAACTGATGGATGCGTCTGCTTAAATTGAGTTTTCGATTCATGATCGAATCATCTTTATCTCTGGAGCCTCAATGCGTCGCTTTCCAATCGCGTTACTGTTTATCGCAGTCCAATTGTCGTTGGCGACAAACTGTCTTTTGGCGCAGGTAACGCAGAAATTTGACGAGCAGTTCGAGCTTTGGCCTGTCGATTTGAAGATTAGTGGAACGATCATCGTGAGTGGTGGCGGGGAGATGCCTGAATCCGCAACTGACATTTTCAACTCGTTGACCGGTAAAGACCCAAGCGTCGTCGTGTTGCGGTTTGAGGGCGCCACCGACGTTTCTTCCAATCAGGCGAAAGAGAGATTCAGTTCAAAGAAGTCGGTCAAGGTGTTGACGATTCAGCGTGACCAAAAATCGCTTCCTGAAGAAGTCGTCGCGTCACTCGGAAAAGCAAACGGCGTGTGGATCGTTTGCGAAGGCACGTTGTCCGAAAAACAGGAAGAGATTGTGAAACAGATTCATGTCGAATCTTCAAAACTCATTTCCCGAGGCGGAGTTTTGTGCGTCAATGGTTTGGCGGAGCGTTTGGGCAAGTTCAAACTCGAATCCAGCAAACAGCACCTAACAACTGTCGCGGGACTGGACGCTATCCCAAGCACCATTATCAAAACCGATTTTGAAGACGATCGAGATCGGAACGAACTTTTGTCCGCACTGGCGACCAATCGGCGCTGCGTTGGAATTGGGATCGAGAAAGACACCGCGATCGTCTTGCGAGGGAGGAAAATCCGAGTTTACGGTGATGGAAAAGCTACTTTTTGCCTGATGGCCAATGAGCAAAAGCCCCTCCGTGTACAGCACGTTGGTGAGGCCGGGGGGCGTCGCGCCAATCCATACGAAACAATCGTTGATCTGACGGCTTGGCGACGAGATGCAACCGAGAGAACCGTTGATGCGTTTCCGCCTGAGAAACCTCCCACGCCGTTTGTTGAAAACGGAACTCTGGTGATCGTAGGTGGCGGAGGCATGCCCAGAGGCCTAATGAAAAAGTTTGTCGATCTTGCTGGTGGAGAAGATGCGAGGTTGGTTTACGTACCTTGTGCTGAAGAAGACGAGATTCGACCTCCAACTCGAATGATCAATAGTTGGAAATCGCTGGGTGTAAAATCGGCGACTTATATTCACACCAAAGACCGAATCAAAGCCAACTCCGACGAAGAGTTTCTCTCACCGCTTGAGGACGCAACTGGTATTTGGTTTGGAGGCGGGCGACAGTGGAACCTTGCTGACTCTTACTATGGGACCAAAGCCCATCGGTTGATGAAACAGGTTCTTGATCGTGGGGGTGTGGTCGGAGGATCGTCAGCCGGGGCTTCGATTCAGGCTCGGTACATGTGCCGTGCCAATCCGGTTGCCAACTTCGACATCATGGCTCCGGGTTATGAACGTGGTTTAGGGTTTATCGGCGGCACTGCAATCGATCAGCATTTTTCACAGAGAGGTCGGCAGAAGGACATGACACGGCTTGTCAATCGATATCCGCAACTGCTTGGCATCGGGCTTGATGAAGGCACAGCAATCATCGTCAAGAAATCAACTGCCAAAGTAATTGGTCGTGGCAAAGTTCACTTCTATGATCGCAATCAGCCAGTCATTCCTGGAGAACCAGACTTTCTTGCACTCCAAGACGGCGAGGCGTTTGATTTGGCAAAACGAAAATTGATGGATTGAAGCCTCTTCGGATAGCTCTAGGCCGCGTAGTCCGATCGATAGTAGCACGACTGTCCCAGCCGTGAGTTTCATGGCCTCGGCTCGGAGAGCCGAGCTACTATGGCCAATAACGACAGTCGCCGCGTTTAACTAACTGAGCTGGACCAGTTTCTTAAAGCCACTGGGCGCGTAAAGACTTCCCTCGGTTGTGCTTTGTGGCGAAGCCGCAGTTAGCGTGGAGTCGAGTTGCTCTACCGAAGATGCACCGACCAGGAACTCTCCCAGTGCAACCGTGATCGCTACGACTTGTCCTGGCGTTTGATGCACGAACTCGGCGCGGAAATTTGAAATTCCCGAAGCGATCCATGATTGCAACGACTTGGGGTCTGCTTGAGCTTCGGCTCCGAAAATTGTATTGCGACAACCGACGTCTGCCATCACTGCATGGGCACGTCCTTGAGAATCGCGGACGGCGACCTGGTGTTTCTCACACGGATGTCCACAGTTGGTGTTGTCGGTCCCGTCAGAAAGGAACCGGCAGAAAACGCAATGCTCGGTGTGAAACACTGGCAAGTGCGAATAAGCGATGACTTCGATAGCAGGGCAGGGGACCCAATGAGTTAGATCATTGATCTGTTCGCTGTTGAGATCGTAAGTCGGAGTAATCTTCGCCAGCCCCATCTCCAGATAACGCCAAGCCGTAATCGCGTTGGCAGCATTGAGGCTGAAATCTCCGATCAGTTCAGGTTGTTTCGTCGGACCATCATCTCGCGATTGATTGACAAGGTCGTACAGCAATCCCCCTGAGCGAACGACAATCGCGCACTCCAGTGACAACAGAAAACGAATTACGTTTTGCTCGCTTGGTTTGAGGATTCGCGGGCTGGCAACTCGTGGAACAAGTCCGGCAGCGCGGATCTTCTCCACCGACGGACGCAGCCCGTAAAGTTCAAGGTAGTCCAACGTGATCGAAGCAACGTCGGTTGTTTGGGCCGCCAGAATCGCGGCGTCAAGTTGTTCGCCAGTTCGAACCAGCAGGTGCAGCGAATTCGTATCGGCGACGTCTTTGGCCGTTTGCGTTGAACTGCTTTCCAGCCAAGCCGCCTTTTTAGCCGCCACTTGTTCGAGTTCGAACGAGAGTTTTGCTGAAGAAGCGATCGGTGTGATCTCTCCGCCAGATTCAAACAACTCGTCGACCAGTTCGCGACGAGCTTGATTCAGTTGGCTGGTGGGAACGAAAACTTCATCTGAGGTCAGCAAGTTAATAACGCCCAAATGAAACGGGGTTCCGCCAAGCCGGCCAAGTTTGTCGTTGAGGATTTCAATATCTAGCCCGCGCTTCTTCGATGCTTCCAGCGGATCTTCGCCGACGTAGTTTGCTGACTCACCGGTCGCCAGTGTTGCAACGATTGCAATAGGCGAACCAAGATTTGCCGTAACGTCAAAAGAAATCGGGCGCGTGAAGATCGGGACTTCCGTGTGAGTCAATTTCTTCAGTCGCTTTTTCAAACGAGGATCGTTGGTTCGCCAGACAAGATCGCCGAAACGGATTCGAGAATAGTCAATCTCTCCATGTCCGAATTCAAGCTTAACGATCTGCGCCGCTTCTTTTTGAACCGACTGATTGACTTCCTTGACATCGTAGACGTTTCCGCCTTCTTCAGGTTCGTCAGGACTACGCCAATCGGCGGCGTCAAACACGACTCCATCGCCGCGCTCAAGCGGATGGTTCAGTTCCACGTCGACGGTGTTTTTGCCAACGCCCACTACCCGGCCGACATTGATGCCGCGATGGCGCGGTGCTCTGCCGATCACGGCGGTTTGATGGTTGGTCCCACTCATGAAGTGGGGGCCCAGTCCGCGCGAGTAGACTTGCTCGAGATCGAGTTTTTCATCGGGTTCGATCGCAGCACCTGCGCCCATGGCGGCAAAGTCGATTGCCTCTCGATACGCCTTGGTTGTCAATGCGACATAATCGGCGTCTTTGTATCGTCCTTCGATTTTGACGCAGGAAATTCCGATGTCGATCAACTCAGGAATCTGCTCGGCAGTGTACAGGTCACCCGGTGAAAGCAGGTATCGATACGGTCCCAGATCGCGAGGCTCGCCATCGACAATTAAGTCGTACGAAAGCCGGCACGCTTGGGCGCACTTGCCACGATTGGCGCTTCGTCCACCCCAGGCCTCACTGCTAAAGCATTGGCCAGAGTAGGAAACGCAAAGTGCACCATGAACGAAGACTTCGAGTTCAACGTCGCAGGAATCGGCGATCTTGCGAATGTCGGTCAGGCTTAATTCGCGCCCCAGAACGACGCGATTGCAGCCAAGCGATTGGGCGAGCTTTGCACCTTGGGCACTCGTGATCGACATTTGCGTGCTGCCGTGAATCTCCAGATCGGGCGCGATCTTTTTGATCAAATCGCAAACGCCGACATCCTGGACGATAACGGCATCAACGCCTGCATTTGCCATTTCGATGATGGCGGCCTGAGCCAATTCCAGCTCATGGTCAAACACAAGCGTGTTGAAGGTGACGAATCCTTTGACACCGCGTTGGTGGAGCGTCTCGATGGCTTCGGGAAGTTCTTCGAGTGTGAATCCGACTTTGGCTCTGGCCGAAAAGTGATTCAGGCCAAAGTAGACCGCGTCGGCGCCGGCCTCGATCGCGGCTTGAAGCTGCGGCCAGTACCCAGCCGGGCTCATCAGTTCAGGTTTTCGCTTGGGGGAGTTCATGGCCGAAGTTATACACTAACGAGATGTGGGTGGTGTTTCGGAGCCGAGTTTATATTTCGGCAGTGAACCGGATGGCTTGCGCCATACCGCTACGAGTCATATAAGTACTGGCTTGCCGGCTCTCATGGTCTGCCAAACGGTTCTCCAGCCTCCAAACGTGGATCCTTGCGTCAAACCGCTACCAAGATCGCAAAACATGACGTTACAATGTTTCAAGTGATTCTATTACTGTTAGTGCTGAAGAACTGAACATGCACGATACACTAACTACCCTGTGATCCTCGATGAGCCATTCCGATGAATGAAGAAGTTTTGGCATATTTCATCACTTGGACTTGCTATGGAACATTCTTGCCGGGTGATCAGCGAGGATGGACGAAGTGGCATCAGGGAGAGAAATCGCCTCAGCCATTACTTGAGCAGTGGTGTCGCGATCAAATGTTGGAGCCCGTCTGTTTTCTTGATACTTCCCAAAGGCGAATCGTGAATACCTCCGTGCAAGACCATTGCAACATTCGTGGTTGGACATTGCATGCGGTGAATTGCCGCTCGAACCACTGTCATGTTGTTGTAACCGCTCTCGACTACGACGGAGATCTGGTGCGAGATCAATTCAAGGCTTGGTGCAAGCGTCGACTAAGAGAAGATCAGAAAAAGCGACGTTTAGATCATGAGCTTCGCGAGCATTGGTGGAGCCGCAAAGGGAGCGTTCGAAAGTTGTTTGACGAAAAGTCGGTAGACGCCGCAGCCATTTATACATTGGAAGCCCAAGAAGTCGGTGGTTCGAAGATGGAAGGATCTTAATGGCGGCGGAGAATGCCGGATGTTGAGGAGCAAGTGTTGAAGCTCAGATTTTGAGGACCGTATGGCTTGCGCCATTACGCTTCCAAGGCAAAAGTGATCGAGCTTGCTATTTAATTAATTGGCTTGGTCGTGGGCAGCACGGCCGCCGAAGCCGAACGGCTTCGAGTGACGAGTTGGTTGCCTTGAAAATTACTAGCGGCACGGCGCAAGCCGTCCGGTACATCGAACATGCGTTTGCGGGCATCAGTCTCGGAATGTTACCTCGATCAGGTCCGGTTTGTCGAGCATCAAACTGAAATCTCAGGATGCCTTTCAACGCTACTGTCCCACCACTCCAACATGAACTGTCAGGTGGCTAGGCGCGATCACGTTATCCCATTGGTGTGATCCGGGGGCCACGATGCCGTAGTCGTTCTCAAAGATCGCGTCGCCGGCGAAGGAGTGGCCTTTGACAAACACGACTCGTCCGTCTTCGAACAAGCAATTCTGGCCGCTGCCGTTGTGATTGCTGCTTCGACGACCAGTTAGTTCGTTGGAAGGCTGATCAGCAACCAAAACGATATTGGTGCGACCCATGTTGCGAGGCGCACAATACTTTTCATTCTCACAATAGCCCATCGTGTAACCGTAATGTCCGCCCATGGTTTGACGGTAGTGATTCATTTCGTTTTCATTCTGGGCAGCAGCGATTTGCTCGCGAGTCGGAATGTGAACTGGTGCGACGTCAGCCGAAATTCCTGCACAAGCAAAAATGGAATCGTCTTCGACCAAACCGGCGTCTTTGAGAATCGGAGCATAACAACCGCTGGCGGCAAGATTTCCGGCGGACGGGATCGCAACAAAGTTGCCGTTGTGGAGCGAGCTATAATCCATCAGCGCCACACCGACTTGGCGAAGGTTGTCCTGACAAGCCACGATCCGGCTGTTGTTTCGTGTGTAGCTAATTGCAGGGAACAGAATCCCGGCACAAATTGTCAGCAAGGCCATCCCAACCAATACATCGGGGATTGACCAGCTGGTGGGGTGAAAAAGACGTTCTCTGATCGCAGGGTATTTTTTCGTGGCGGGAGCAGCTGCTTCATTGTCGCCATCATCGGCATCGCCCGCGCGCAAGCTCGAATGCGGTTGCGGTTCCAATCCCAGAACCGACACATCGGCCGGCGAGAGAGACGCCGGGCGGACTTGGGCATTTTCCCAGTTGGCTACTGCTTCGCAGGTTCGCCGCGCCAAACCGGTTCGCGGTCCAGCGGTATCGAGTTCATCAAGCCGCATCAAGCTCGATTTGATTCGGAGAAGCTCTTCTTCGATCGTAGGGTTCTGGTCAATGGTCTGCTGGAGTTCACGATGTTCTTGAGCGTCCAATGCTCCCAACACGTAACCCAGCAAATCTTCTTGCGAGGGATGTTTCACGTTTCAAGGTCTCAACTAAATCGCCTCGTCGAACTTCCGTTCAGTCGACTTGGCTCGAATTCCAAACGTCGGTCAGTTTGGTAATCGCTGAATTGAGTCGACTTTTGACGGTGCCTACTGGGACGTCGAGCACTTCGGCTGCTTCCCGGTACTTCATCCCTTGGTAATAGACCAAGTGAATTACGGCTGTCATCGACTCCGGCAGCTTGTCCAGCGTTTCGCGAACCAGACGGCTTCGCTCGGCGCTGAGGGCTGTATCGGCAGGATCAGGATCACTACTTTCCAACAAATTAACTAATCGACCTACGTCCTCGTTGTCTTGCTCGCGAGGCGTATCCAAACTGACCGTCCTATGTCGTTTGTTACGTCGCCGAGCATCGATGGCTGCGTTGGTCGCGATGGTGTAAAGCCACGGTCGGAACCGTCGGCCTTCCTGAAAACTGTCACACTTCAAGTGAACAGAAAGGAAAGCCGCTTGAAAAACGTCTTCCGCCATTTCAGCATTACCCAGGTATCGTCTCAGGTAGCTGAACAACTCGCGTTCATATCTGTAGACCAGTTGCGCGTACAATTCCCGATCACCATTTTGGCGGTACTCGAGTAGTAGTTGCTCGTCAGTCACAGTATCTGATTTCGCTTTGAGTTGACGTTCGGCGTAATGCAGGTCGGTCATTGTGGCTTGCATGTGATTTACGCATCTTAGTGAAGTTTGGTTCAGTTCAGCCTCAAAAAAGCGGCTTTTACCGACGTTTTCTTCTCGATGCGTCTCCTATAGTGATCCAAGTTTCCGCTTAGGAGAGACGCTTGCCTCTCCTATGACGTGTTTCGGGTAGGCTCCTGACACCTTTGGTCCCGGTTTGACAGTTTTTTTTTAGCGACATAAACTCGCCAATTGCTGTCAACGTCCAAGTCGCATAAGCCGCAAAGCTTATGAACAAGAACTTCAAAGGAGTTAAGCAAACCTCGTGCCGAAAGCGATTTTTAAGTTTCAAATCGCTATCAGTAGGCAATGGGTAGCGAGGCTAAAGCCATCTTTTGCTTGACTTTAGATGGCAAACTGAATTGTGCTGTCGCCGACGCTGACGCGTCATGTCTGTAGCTCGAATGTAGAATTTGCACTTGGGTTACACGGTGTCAGTAAATGCTGTCGTGTTGCCGGTAACTAAAAGCCAAGCGGGTCTACGGTGAAGCAAAACAAATACTTGTGGGCACGGCCCGGCGACGTCAACGCGTTCTTCGGTTTGATGCTCGACAACATTGCGGGCCTGGTCACTCTTGTTGGCATTCTTGCTTTCGGGTTTGGTTTGCCGATGGACAAGGTTCTCAGCCATATGGTCCCGGGCACTGCGATTGGTGTGTTGGTGGGCGATCTGCTGTTTTTCTTTCTGGCGTTTTACCTCGCCAAGAAGACAGGGAGCAACAGCGTAACTGCGATGCCGTTGGGGCTTGATACACCCAGCTTGATTGGAATGGCGCTGTTGGTTGTCGGTCCAGCTTTCAAAACCGCGATGGCTCCGGAAGCCGACGGCGGTATGGGCCTCGACCAGGATGCGGCTTTTATGAAAGCCTGGCACATCGGGATGTGTGCGATTCTGATTACCGGTGTCATCAAGACGGTGATGGCCTTCGGATCCGGCTGGATCCACCGAGTGTTTCCGCGAGCAGGTTTGCTTGGGTCGCTTGCCGCGATCG
>CALJOA010000134.1 GCA_937981585.1 uncultured Pirellulaceae bacterium
TTTTGGCCAATCCCACGAAGCCATTCGCAAAATCCTTGAATTGGACGTCGAGTTTTATGCTTGAAAATGTGCGGGTAGCACTGCTTTCGTCAGTGTACCCGCACAATACATAATACCCACGTCCGACAACCTCACCACGAACCCCGTAAGTGCGTAGTCGCACCTCGGGTGTTCGTCGTCAGTTCGCCGCCAAAAGAGGTCACTCTCCCGAGTCACCACCGTTGGCCGCATTACTGCCTTTCAAGGCTAAAGCTCCTCCGAATCGGTGGAACTTTGCAAATCTCCAAACAGGGTAAGAATACCCCTCAGCCCTTTCGTTACTGATTGCCTAAGACATCACTCTTAGACTCAGACGGGTTGCGACTGCCTTGCCGCACACAGAACTCTCACCGTGGTAAGGTGGGATCTGTGACCAGCCCTTCGACTGGTTCACCGCACGTGCTTCCACACGCTTTCTACTCAGGCCACTCTCCCTTACTACGGCACACACGAAACTGAGAATCCAGCTTCGATGTTTGGTGACCAACCAAACTGCCGAAGAGCCTAATCTTCGGATGCCGCAGTAATTCCTGCGTTAGTATCGACCTTCGATTTCGAGTTCACGTTGCTAGAGCGTGTTACCGCTCGGTCCGTTGAGGTGTTAGTTGCCTTCCGGCAAGCCACACTTTCTCGCAGAGCTGTTAAATTGCCATTGGCAATTTTTTGCTTTGCGAATTTCCTCCTACGAAAGCAGAAGCTCGGAGTACCGATCCTCAACAGATGTTCGCGATTCGGCACCGTCTCCTCGAAATCTCACTGGCAAGCCCTTTCTTACGTATTCGATTGGGCCTTTCATGGTTGAGCTTTTCACCGCCGGGCGTTTAGGAAAAGTATTCTTCAAACGATTGAAGTTGGACGACTTGGTTTGCGCTTACCTCTAAACGTGGACTTCCGAGTTGGTCATTGATCTGATGGCGATAGATATACGTGTTTTTGGTCTCCTCAATATGGTTGAGACGCTCTCCGAAATCGTCAACCAAACCGATGGAATGGAATCCATCCGATTTCTCGGTGTTGGCGGAAAATATTCGCGTGCGACCGAATTCAGATGTAATTGCTCGCTGGTTTTCAGCACAATATGCAAAAGATGCTGTTGCGCCTGATGCTACTTGTCTAGCTGAAAGCAAATGGTCATTGTGATTCCATTTAAGGTCAGTGAGATACGGTGAAAGTAGCGTTGCGTTTCCGTGGTTGTCATAAGTCAGATTGCTTGATGTATCCCATGTGCGCTGAGTTCTCAGACGATTGCTTGCGATTTCGTACTCAAAGTGTTGGGTCCAGGTCAAAGATGCCTTGTGCTTACGATGCGTTAAGTTGCCGACCGAGTCGTAGTCGAACTCTTCGTGGTACCGAACAAGTGCGGCAGTGTCGTTGGGCGACGGCTGACCCCGACGGAGAGCTTCGGGAATGTCACGGTTGGCAGATTCGTGAGCGGCGAGGACTTGAGCCGGATGCTCGCGACCGGTGGTTCGAATCAGGCGGTATGTCGAATCGTAGATGAAGTGCTGATCGCCCGATACCAAATCGTTGTGACCAAAGATCAATTCGTAGTCGGATGAATCAAGAATCTGCAAAATGTTGCCGACCAGATCGTATTGGTATGCCAGATCCTGCCACTTACCCCCACGACTGCGCGTTAACGTGCGGCTCATCCTGTAAGTCAGTGGATCGTAGCGGTTGTTGGTGGCCAATGCTTCCGTGCCATCAGATACTCCACCATTGAGCAATGTTACTCGTTGCCCACGAGCGTTGTAACGCATGTCAGAAACTGGGACTTTGGTGCTGCCATTGCGAAGATCGCGAGTTGATATCCGGTTGAGTTGCCCTAACAGGTTGTAGCCACGAACTTCCTCCAGCACGTTGTCATGGTTGATGGTGTACTCACGGCCAAGTGCGTCGCGACTAGTTTGTATTTGAATGGACCGCGTGGCACCGTTTGTAGCACCGGCTTCAGCCGGAATCCCGGGCGGACTAAAGCCGGAACTACGAACAGATGGATCGGTTGTTGCCACATTGCCATAGAGTTGGTCGAAAGAGACTTGGCCATAGGAGTCTGATTGTGGCCTTTTGCTTGCCGGAAGTTGTGAGTCAGCGGGCGCTACTTTCGCGGAGCGAGAGGCTACACTGACTGTTCGAATCTGGTTGGTAGGTTCATCGTGCCAATCGTAAGCCAGATGACGCGTTGTGACAGGGCCGGCTCCGCCTGCGTTTTGGACAACTTCTTGATAGAGTTGACCGAGAAGATGCAACTTCTTGGCCTCTGGATCTGCCAGACTTTCCCCGTAGATGAAACGCTCGGCTTGGGGCTTCCTTCGGGACAAGATGTAGCCGGCTATCTAGGCGTTACTCCATTGACACTTGATCAAATTAAAACAGGATCAGAGGCTGCCGCAGTTGAAGCTGCTGGGTTCGATGTGAGATCTCCACTTTGGTACTACATTTTGAAGGAAGCAGAGGTCGTTGGCGACGGCGAAAAGTTGGGCCCTGTCGGTAGCACGATTGTTGCCGAGACTTTCGTTGGCCTTTTACTTGCTGACGAAAGTTCGTACCTGTCCAAGAACCGAAGTTGGCAGCCAACACTGACATTGTCTGATGGTACCACCAAAGTTGATTCGCTCCCTTTGTTGATTCGTTACTCTCAAGGAGAGTAAATCTACAAGACGATCTCTACATGACATCAAACGATCGTAGTCATTGGCTGCGATCGTTTTTCTTTCAGCAAATCAATATTCTAAGCATTCGACCTTAAAGTGAGTCTGCCCCCAGAATTGCCTTAGTGAAAATTAGGATTAACGTTAACCTTGCTCTCTTGGTCATTTCCACGATTCAGGCAGCCGACAGGTGAATTGTGAGCAAGCAGTGAAGGCGGTCTCCTATAAGTCGACGGACTTGAGCTTTTCGTTCTTATCGCCGCAGAAGTTTTGCCACGAAGTAGAATCCGAAGATCACTTGTGTCTCAAGCGGAAATGATGCGATTGTTGAAAGCAACACAAAGTAAAACAGCAGAAACAGCGGGGCAGGCATTTAGGCAGCCTCGATTTCGAAAGGTTTCACGATTGCCCGTTGAAGATTCAATACAGACGTCGGAAATTCCTTGAGGCGTTGCTTTGACCTGGCTTTATTTACGGCTCGGAGAATATTAAGAAGCTGCCTCCGAACTGGCGCGTATCTAGCATAGGGAACTCGGGCGAAATCATGGGCGAGAGATTTTGCGGTTCGGTGAGTGGCTCGATCCAAGAAGTAGCTTTTGAGCTGCTTGTAAGTAGGGCCGTCGATACGGACGCAGGCGTGCCACATAGGCTCGCCACCGCCTTTGGGTGTGATGGGACTACGGCGGTAAGAAATGGAATAGCCTTCAAACTTGATCGGGTGGCGGCGGCAATCACGGATCTGCTTTCGCTCCTGCTGCTTGAAGTGATGATTACCTTCGGTGCAAAGGAGCAAATACCAGGTTCCGTAGCGGATGTACTGCATGTTGGCGAGTCCGCGGCGTTTGCGTTAAGACTTGGCTCGCTCACTGATGTCGATGCCATATTTTGCGATGAGTTTCCTGTCTAATTCTGCTGGGTCCTTTCCCGGTTTCAGTCTGCCGCTGACGTAGAACCAATAGCCGTGTCTGAGATAGCTGACGGCTAACTGTTGGACGAGGCCTTCTGGACTGGAAGCAACGCAGCGGTAGCCCTTTCGCCGATCGCGACGAGTCGGTTTCGCCGAAACGGATATCGTGATCTCGCCGTGATGCGAAGTTTGATTCGGTTCGACTGTGGGCAAGGATGCGACATGGCTTTACAACTGCTGTCAGAACAGGAACACCGTTGATGAGCAACTTGGGTTTGCTCTAACATTCAGTGGATCGCAACTCAATACTGACGCTGACACCGTCAAAGTCGTAAACCACTTTCTCGAACCTGACGATCTAGTCGCCATAAGAAAATGTTGGAGTTGTTAACGGACAACTCCAGAAACCGTCAAATTGAATGACAAAATCAATTGCAGACTTGAATATCAGATTTAGTCGCCACTGCCAAACGAGAGCAGTCGGCGAATAATCTATGCCGTCAGCCGACGAAGCGAACAACTGGTGGTTGCTCCAGCCTCCGTCGCGTTTGTAATTTGCACTGGTTTCGTCAGTGCATACGGCTAATACATATTGCCCACAAAAAAACCTCGGCCCGAACACCCACGCTGTCACAAGACGCACGTCGAGTGTCCGTCGCAATTTCTGTCGCCACGAGTGACCGCTCGCCAAAGCGATCACCTGTAGCCACATTGCTGCCCGCCAAGGATACACACGAGAAGTTCTCGCACGTCATTCGTCGTTTGTTGGGGTAAAAGCCCCTCAGCTCTTTCGTTCCTGCTCGCCAAGTCATCACACTTGGGTCACCGCAGACGGATCGCGACTGCCTTGCCGCGTGCGAATTACTGCATTGGTTTTGCAATGGTCCGCATGTATGCCTTCGCATCCAATCACGCTGATGCTTCCGCATCAGTTCTACTTGAGCCTCGCTCCCCCACTACGGATTTTCACAGCGACGTAAGTCGTATGCTACTTCCACCTGATTAACCGAATCAGGCACCGGACGGCCAAGCCCGGAGTCCGCAGTGGTTCCTGCGTTAGTGTCGATCTTCGATTCTGGAGTCACGTCGCTAGAGTGTGTTACCACCCATCCGCTTGGGTATGTGCTGCCGTCAAGCAAGCCATACTTTCCTGATGAAAATGATGTCGCAAGAGTTTGAAACTCTATTGCGACGTTCATCAGATTTCCCAATACGAAACCAGAAGCTCAAGGTACCGCTCCCAAACGGAAGTTCGCAGTTTGGCACCGTCTCCCCAATCGCCGCCGCTCATAACGGCAACGACTAAGGCTCACGATGTGATCTTCATCGGTCCTCCGGTAGTCGGCAAAAGTCACTTGGCGCAAAGCCTCCGTGCGCCACCTCGCGCTACCAAACAAAGGAAGTAAACTGGGGTGATCGGCTGGAGAATGAAACCAGATGCAGTTCTGCTTCGTCGCCTTCGAGCTCATAGAAATACAACGAAAAACTCGTCGAATCGTTAACCATCCAAGAAAGCTTAGCCCTCGAATCCTCATCGATTTCGGTTTTATCTAAAACCTCAATGAACTTCAAATAAGGAAACTCTTGGCGAGCTTCAACGATCTGACGGGCCTCATTTCGCAACACAATTAGACCAAGCGACTCTGCCAAAACATCATCTGAGCATTGCCCTGCATTTAAATTGCCGTTTCCCCAGAGCGTAATCGATTCTGTCGCGGCCCCAAGTGCCGCCCCCCAAGCTTGATCGGTAGTCAAGTCAAAAAACTGCCCCCAACTTTCCCACACCGAGTCTTCAAAAACCGCCCTTTGGATTGGCAAGCGACCCGCAAACCGGTTAACGACGTTCGCAACATGCTCACGCGACTTAAGTTTTTTGACGGTTAGCAGATTGATCTTGCAGCTTTCGTCCGCCAGCACCATTCGGTTGTTTGTTCCGTTGAACGTAACGTCAAACTCAAGACGTGACGGCCTCTGGGACAATCGCTCCAAGTCCTCTTCAGTTGCAGATTCAGGGTCACGACTATACCTCGCCCGCTCTTGCTCAAGTTTTTCATACCTAAGCATCATACGCGCGTTACTCAATATTGCATGCTGACAACTAATCGACTTCCAGCGTTTTTGCAGCGCCCTCTCTTGAAGCACCGACTCGGTAGCCAACCCCAAACTATGGTTCGCGATTCCAACGAGAAAGAGCACAACCAATGACATGGTCATGACCGTCATGATCAAAACATAGCCTTCTCGTTTAAGTCGACATTTTTTGGGCACGTTACTACCTCAGCAATACTTGAAAGACCCAAGGCGATTGCACATTGTCTTGGTGCCAGTTCGACTGGGCAGCCTCAGGCGAAACTTCATCGGAAGCCCGATTCTGAACCTCAGTTTGCATTTCATGCAGACGCACCTCCATCCGCTCGGGTAGGCGTGCAAACATGCTCATCTCCGTCCCTTGATCCGCACGATGAAGGAATCGTGCTGCCTCCAATCGCTCTACCTGAATCGCCTCAACACCCCGGCAAACAAGCTCAGTTGATGAAACGACATGGGTATTTTGGCGATGGGTCTCACGTCGGATAAGCCACGGCGTGCCAGCCACTTCCTCGATAAAGTAGCGAATATTCGAAGCCGCCAACGTAGAACTGCCAGTCGACATGTCGCACCCGGCATAGCCCACCAGTTCCAGCGAGTCGGAATTCACTTTGTATTCTCGAGAGTTGCAAACGTCGTGACGAATTTGTTCCTCAAGCCTGTTTTTCCAACCAATGTCGGGATACTTTTCAGTTAGCGTCCGCTGATACCCAAACAATATCGTGGTTATCCCCATCAAGGCCGTCAGCAACGTCGCAGAGAGCACCAAAACGACCAGCATTTCGACCATCGTAAATCCGCATCGGGACCTTGCCCCTACGGCCGTCCTAGAACATACCCATAAACGATTCATTGAAGGTTCTCCGCTATTGCAGCGACGTCAACCGAAACCAAAGGCACGTCGCTATCATCCTTGGCAAACAATCGCAAACGTACCACTTGAAAACCTAGCTCGGGTTGCCGTTGAGTGACACTGGTCTCCCATCTGAATATCGTGCCGTGATTGACGACTCCGACCGATTGAGACGGAACACTCGAAAGCCCGTCGTCAAACCAATCCGCCAGTAGTTTCTCGGCAGCGTTAACAGCTTGTGATTTCAAATGACTGCGGTCTGCCTGCTTCAAGTGCGATTGAAGCGCATGGAGGCTTGCTACGAGCAAAGTCGAAACAATCACCATACTGACAACGATTTCAGTTAGTGTCAGGCCTTTTGGCAAGCAACTGGAATACATCGGCAACATCCTCTTCACTTTCTGTCATAAAAACCTGCCCGGTCCTACCTGCGACCACCACCCACCGACCGAAATCAGAGCCGGCGTCTGAAACGTGCATCGCCCAACTAAGCGAGGATCCATCGGGAAAGTAGGAAATACTCAAGCGATCGGACTCTTCGGTCGGGCGGGAAACATATACTTTCGAAATCGAAATGCCTTTGGGCAGCCGGATTTCGGCTTGGGAACTATTAACGGTCCGCAGTTCGCTCGAAACAAGGTCAAGCAGGAGCACCTCCAGTCGATTCTTGTGGATCGAAGCATACCGCAGTCGCCGATCCAACGACTGAATCGAGGAAACGGCTGCGTCGATCCTTGCGTTTTGAATTGGCGCGCGAAATGACAACGCAACACTAGCTGTCAGAAAAGAAATCAATGCCAAGACAACGATTAATTCGAGCAGCGTAAATCCGGCGACCTTAGCCAACCCGCACCGTCTGAAAATAAGGTTCATTGGACTTCGGCTTCTGATGAGAGATCTGCATTTTCTGCCTCTCCACCAGGTTCGCCATCGGCGCCAAAACTGACGATTTCAAATGGCGAATTAAGCCCAGGAAAGTTGTACTGATATGGAAAACCCCAAGGGTCTTTGGGAACCTCTTTACTTTCGAGAAAACCGTAAGGATACTTCGGCGTTGGAGTAACCAGTACTGACAAGCCTTCCTCGTTGCTTGGAAACCGATTGTAGGTAGCCTGATAAAGCATGATCGCCGAGCGAATCTTTGCTAAATCCGCAACAGCCGCATCATGCCGCCCCGCAGCCAGAAAACCGCGCATGCTAAAGGCCACCATGCCAGCCATCATGGCAATCAACAGTAGCACGATCATCATTTCCATCAAAGAGAATCCATATCGAACCACGCGTTTGGGCCTACGAATTTTACACGACATTTCCAGCCTCCAGAATTGGGAGTATGACCGCTGCCATGATAACACCCACGACAAGGGCCAGCATTAAAATAAGAATTGGCTCGATCAACGACGCCAAACGTGCCGAACTGGTCTCTACCTGCCGGTCATAGTCCACGGCCAGCCGATCAAGCATCGATTCTAGCTGTCCCGATTCCTGACCAACCCGAATGACCTGTACCATTACAGGGGGAAACACCGTCCGTTTTGAAAATGCAGCTCCCATTTCTCCTCCTGCGCCAACTTCGTCCCTGGCTTTCAGCAAAGCTTCACGAAAAATAGGGTTGGGAGTCGCACTGGCAGTGATCTCAGCTGCACGATCAAATACCAACCCGCTTTTGAGCAACGTAGATAGGATCAAAGCGACCTTCGAAAGTGTTTGCTTTTGTGACATCGCGCCAATGACCGGCAGCGACATCACAAACCGATGCCACCCCCATTTGCCTCGATCGGTCTGCAGCACCAACATCCCGCCCAACAACACCAGTACTCCGGCAAGCATAACCATCCAACCGTAACTCACCAGAAAATCACTGACACATTTGACCACCCGAGTTGGCAGCGGTAGCTGCCGACCCATCGAAACAAGATTGTCTAGCAGGTTGGGAAGCACGACTGTCATCAAAAACGCAGTGACACCCACCATCACCACCGACAAAAATGCCGGATAAGCCAACGCAGAAATGACTCGGTCCTTCAACTGCAATGATCTTGCTTTAAAATCAGCCAACTGGGAGAGCACGGCATCCAAGGTTCCGGTTGCCTCGCCGACCTTTACCATGCTAACGGTAAGCTGATCGAAGGTAGCTGGATGCTCGGCCAGTGCATCTGCCAGGCTGCTACCATTTTTGATCTTGTCGTGAACCAAGTTGAGAATCGTTCGGATCGGATCCTTTTGCTGCAACGCCACCGTTTCCAGCGATTGAAGCAAAGTGATTCCCGCACCTAGCAACGTTGCGAGTTCACCAATGGCAATGGTGGTTTGCTCGTTGCTGGCAGCACCTACTCTGCCCGCAGAAAACGGCCACCAACGACGGCCCGATGAACTTCGCTGGAGCAAAAGCTCTCTGACCGAGAGCCCCATGTCTCTCAAATCCTCGCGCGCCTGGCGAGCAGTATCAGCGGTCACTGTTCCTTCAACAGTAACGCGGGATGAATTCATCGCCTTGTAGTAAAAAACGGCCATCGCTTGCTGATGCTCAAAAAACCTCAACCAGAAATCTTATGTTATCCTGCCTCAGAGGTCGGTGCGAGCAGTCACACGAATAACCTCGACAATTGTCGTATCCCGTGAACGCATTCTTCTTAAGCCATCATTTCGCAGCAGATGCATTCCTTGCTCAATCGCAAGGTTCCGAATCTCGGTCGCCGAAGCTTTGTTTTGAATTAACTTGCGAATCGGGTCATTCAAATTAAGTAGTTCGAACAATCCTATGCGGCCATCGTAACCTGTTTGCCTGCAGCTATCGCATCCAGTTCCAACAGCCAGTTGCGGAAAATCATCACGGTCAATTCCTAATCGTTCCAGGTCGCCAGTCGCAGGACTGGTCAATTCCACACAGTTCTTGCAGATTCGGCGAACAAGTCGCTGCGCCATCACCCCTGCCAGGGAGCTACCAACCAGATAGGGCTCAACTCCCAAGTCTAGCAATCGCGTTACCGCGCTGGCGGCATCGTTGGTGTGAAGTGTTGAAAACACCAGGTGCCCCGTCAATGACGCTTGAATCGACATCATGGCTGTTTCGTGATCACGAATTTCGCCCACCATCACAATGTCTGGATCCTGTCGTAAAACAGTTCTCAGCCCTTTGGCAAACGTCATGCCCTTCTTCTCGCTAACCTGCGTCTGACTAACACCTTCAAGCTGGTATTCGATTGGATCCTCCAGCGTCAACACATTGCGGTCCTTGGTGTTTATTTCTTGGAGGGCGGCGTATAGCGTAGTGCTTTTTCCGCTACCCGTGGGACCGGTAACCAGAATGAGCCCGTGCTCAAGCTCGATCAATTCTCGCCATTTTTTGAGCACCTGATCGCCCATCCCTATCTCACCAAGCGAATACAGGCTGGACGTCTTATCAAGCAGCCGAATGACAATCCTTTCGCCAAAGCTCGCCGGCAGCGAAGCAATCCGTAAGTCGATCAGTCGGTCTCCCAACTGCACTGTTGCCCGACCGTCTTGAGGAAGCCGTTTTTCCGCGATATCCATGTGACCAAGAACCTTCACACGGCTCAGCACCTCCTCCTGAGACGCTTTGGGAACTTCAAACGTGTCAAACAGAACGCCATCAATCCGCATCCGTACAACCATTTTGTCTTCGTAGGGTTGTAGATGAATGTCAGACACTCTCTGCTGGGCCGCCTCAAACAACAGTAAATTTACCAGCTTGATAACCGGCGCCCGGTCAGCGCTGTTAAGCAGATCCTCTCGCCGCAGGGACGCCAATTCCTGAGCCGCATTTTCAGTCACGAATGTTTCAATCAACTCTTTCGCTTCGCCCGTTCGCTGCTCGTAACCCGAATTGATCGCTGCTGCAATCTGGGCACGGTCGGAAAACAGTGGGCGAACTTCAATTCCCAGCAACCGACCAACAACATCTGATTGCAACCAGCCACGCATATCCGAAACTGCGATGGGCAAGAAATCATCGTCACTTGCCAAGCCAACCATGTGAAATTCACGTGCCAATCCTATGGGCACCAATTCAACAAACCTCGCCGACGCAGCAACACCACTGAGGCTCTGTCGATACTCGGCTCCAAAACGGTCCGCCAAAGATTGGGCAGAGAGATCATCCGATTGTTCTCTGTCGTTTGTCAAAGAGATAGACTCGAATGTTAAATCCTGAATGCTGACCCGCCTGGTAGCGAAACGCTGCTCAAGTATATACCTACCTCATCATTATTGCTTCACTACGAGGATACTCCGTTTTCGAATTTCTCGCGGCACGATCTGAAAGAAAACGCAGATTGCTGAATTTATCGTCTCGTAAAATAATGGGCCTGATAAAAATGAACAGCGCCGAGTTCTGATTTGTGCGAGTGCTACTTTTGGCAAGATCGCGAATGATTGGAATATCCTCCAAGAAAGGAATCGTAGATACGCTCCCTGTATCGTCTTGCCGGTTGAGCCCTCCTACGATTACCGTGTGGCCATCCGGGATCGTGGCGATGCTTTGAATTGAATTGATCTGCCGTGGCGGAGGAAGGGTGCCTCCACCTGCGCCTTGAAACGAACTAAACTCGATTGAAAAATCTAACTCCAAATGATCGCCCTCGCTGATATGAGGGATGACCGAGATTTTTGTTCCCGCTTCCTGGCTACCGCCAAGGCTTGTTGTTGACACTGTATTGGAAGCGTTAACACTTTCAAACGGTTGGCTGACGACGCTTTCAATGACGCCTTCGGCATTTTCGTTGACTAAAATTCTTGGCGAAGCAACGACCCTCGCCCGGCTGTGGGCCGACAAGGCACGAACAATCACGTCGGCGATATCAGGCGATATCAGTGCGCCATTAAAACCCGTCGAGCCTCCGGAATCCGATAACGACAGAAAACCATTTTCCAAATTGACATTCGAAAGCCCAAACTGGCTAAACCCGAACAAACGCCGATCACCCGCGCGGTCACCGCCTGAAACTTCGATTCCCAGGCTGAACTGACCACTGGTGTCAATCGTAACAACCTTGGCCTCGATCAAAACCTGAGGGCTCCGGCGGTCGATCTTTTTGATCAACTCTTCGTAGACTCGATGCGTCGCTGCGTCGGCAATCACGATTAGACTGTTGGAATTCGTATCCGCAGTAACTTGAGCCCGCTCTTGGGAAAACAAGTCACTACTCAGGCTCTCGTTCAATCCGAGCCTACCTTCGGTTCGATTGGTTCGACTAATATCAGTTCTGGGCAGTGCTTGGCTGTTGGGGTCTCGAGCCGGCACTACTGGCTCTTGAAACGAAGCCAATGCGACTGCCGGTTCGCCCGCCGCATTGTCAACCGCCTCGATTGCCACCGAGGATGGTTCAGCCGTCGGGGCACGCCCGCCGCTGGCTCCCAACGGTGTCCCCAAAAAACCGTTACCACCACGGATCCCGCCTCGCCTTGAATCGTTCGGGATACCAAAGTTTCCCCCCCTAAAATCCACGCCGCCATTACCCGGGCCATTAAAACCACCGTTGAAACCGCCATTAAACGGGCCTTGGTTGAACGGGCCATTATTAAAAGGAAAACCTTGAAACTGCGTGTCTCGTCTGGATGCACCTCGCCTGGCCCCTGAATTGCCAAGCACCGGTCCGAAGGTCAGCCCTTGCAGTGCTCGAATTGTATCGAGCGCTTCAACAGCAGATATGTTCTTTAACTTGTAAAAGCGAACAGGACTCTTCTCTTTTTGAGTCTCGGTATCCATTTGCCGTACCAACTCCTCCACGCGCGCATGCAGCTCGGGAGTTCCGGTCACAATCAAAAGATTCGATTCCTCATCGGTGGCCGACTCATAGTCAGGACTGCCGACACGACTTTTCACAAGCTTTCTGACCAACGACTCAATCCGGCTTGCCGAAACATGTGTCAATCGAAACACCTTGGTCGTTTGCCCCAGCGACACATCCAACTGTTTGGCCAACGCCAAAGCATCTTGCACCAACTTTTTTTTGCCCACGATAGCCAACTGGTTGGTTCGCTCCACATTGAGCACACTGACCAACGCAGTCTCGGCCGAGCCAGCCCCCGTTCTGGCAGTTATCAGCTGTTCGACTTTTTGCTTCAAGTCCTCCGATTTGATATTGATGGCCGTATAAAAGCTATACTCCGACTCTGGCTGAGGCACGTCAACACGTTCCAGCAGACTCTTGATTTTGCGCATATCTGTTGTCGAAGCAGTCACCGCAATCGCATTTTGATTTTCGAAAACAGTGGGCTTGGGACTGTCGGTGCCAATAAAATGCTCAATCAGCGATTTCACGCTTGATGGCTTGATGTGTTTTAGAATGAACGTGTGATTGACATACGCAGGCCCGCCAAAGGCAGCCTCAACCTGATCGATGCTTTCTCCACCTATTGCATAGGACTGCACCTTTTCTTTTTCTACGATCCTTCGAAACCCAGGTGCATCATCATCCACCAGCACCATGCCATGAGCCCGCAGGGCACTCTGTAACAACGCGACCAGTTGATCGGCGGTGATCTTTGAAGGGGCCTTTAACATCACCCGTTTGTTTTCAAGCTTCTTCTTGTCATAAAGAATATTGAAACGCATTTTCTGGCTAACCAGATCGGCCAACACCTCAAGCTCTATCTCGTCGGCAAGTTTCGCCGTCAAACCCTCGTCATCAATCGCGCTGATCAATGGTTCTTGACCGCGACAGTAAGTCTGAAACGCGAAAGCGAAAATTGCCAGCAGCAATATCCATCTGGATAACAAGTTAAGTCTCATTTTGCTTCACCTTACTGAATCGAACCTGGCTTGGCTTCGGTATGTCAGGAAACTCAAGTGGCTCAAAATTTCACTGGTGGGTGCCCGGAGGGTAGGTACCTGGAGGGTAGGTAATCACCGCATCCTCACTCCACGGGTGATCCGTCATGTGCATCTTAATTGGCTCCGAAACAAAATGGCTGTCCAGCCCACCAAGCTGAAGCTGTTCCGCCGCCCAGTTTTTCCAGTCCGGTCGATTTTCAATCAGACGCAATTGTTCCAGTTGGTCTCGGACGTCATT
>CALJOA010000135.1 GCA_937981585.1 uncultured Pirellulaceae bacterium
CACCCCCCAGCCCCCTCTCCCTAAAAATTCGGATTACGTTGGCTGCCAATGGCAAGCTGGCACGTCCGAATTTTCAGGGAGAGGGGGAGCTAAATTTTTGTTTCTGACCAGCTATAAAATCTAAAGTAAGTACCATTGGGCTATCGCCCAAACGGCTAATAAAATCACAACCTAAGAGAGCCGAGCTACTCTCTCCAAAACGGCTTGTCTTGTTGGGCTACGTTTCAACAATTCCTCAACGACCGCGCCAGCCACCGTTTTGAATCGGTATCCTAGGCGCGGAGCGGTTCGGATACTCGTAATTGGCTTGCGCTGGCCGGGATTGAACTGGAGGGGCGAAACTTCGATACGCGTGCGCAGTGTCGTAGGCTTGGCCCTGATCAGGATAGTATTCCATGTAGGATTGTTGCCGAACCTGTCCTTGATGCGAATCCTGATAGCTAAAGGGCGCGTATTGGTTTGGAGTTGGAGGCGGGTAACTTGGAGCTTGATAACCTCGAGCCGGCAAACGATTGCCACCTGTTTGAGCAACAGGGGATGGCCCAACAGGATAGTCGGGATAACCTGGATTCGAAAACTTGCTTGGCTCAATCGTTCGCGGAGGTTGAGCCGGCATCTGTCGCGTTCGCAGCGACGTTGGTCGAACCGTTCGGGCCTCTGCAGGCGCCGAGGCGTTAATCGCACGTTGGAACACCTTCTCGATGACGTCGACGTACTTGTTGCGAACCTCAGGATCGACGTCCAGTCTTTCTGACATTTGCGCAACACCAGGTCCGTTTTTCTCAGTTGTTTCATTAAGCCGCTGGATGAACTTTAGCGACTCGACAAAATTATGATCGGCGGTGGTACCGACAATGGGTTGGATCGTTTTGGCAATCAATCCAGCTGTTGCATTTTCGACTTTGAGAAAGACATCCAACTGGCTGGTTTGTGTGGATTTGCGATCTAGGCCAGTTTGGTTCTCTGATCGCAGCACCAAAACGCAGCTGCCGTGCAGTTTACGCTTGAGGATTGGGCCTTCGTAAGCTCCAGTTCCGTAGAAGATGTGCAGATTGTCAGTGCCATAGACCAACTCGATCGAACTAGTAGTGCCTGCGCCATCGTCAGATGAAATTGTGTACGGCCCAGTACGTTTGGTTTTCATCTGGGTGACGCCCATCAACTGCCAGATTTTGACGACGACTTCGGGGTAACGAATCAAGAATCGAAAGTGATCTGGATCGGCGCTGACTGATGTTACTGGTAGACGTCGGTAGATCGACGGCTTGTTAACGACTTCGTTGATCCTGTCGCGAGTTTGCGGCGTCAGTTCATCAAGCGGCAAGCCTCTAACCGTTTGGTTGCGAAGGTTTTTGCTGCTGGATCCTGAGGTGTGTTGCTCTTCGGCAATCGCTATTGAAGCCAAACAAACCATTGCAATCATAATCGACGCGCAATAGCACAGCTCGCGTCCTATCCTAAACAGCTCTTTGCGCGACCGTCTGGAGGTTGGGTTGGGTCCGAAGATCATATTGTTTTCCGTAGCCTTGCACGATCCACCCGCGGGAGGGCAAATCTTGATGCCGCTTCATTGAAGCCGCGCGAAAATATGCGGCTTGATATGGTTATTCGGTTGATCCCAGTACCCGAGGACAATGATTCTTTTCCAGAAGTCGATCAAAGTACGTCGCTGGCAGGGCATTGGTTCTGTATTTTGCGCAGCTTATTAGAGTGCTGGCAGTCTCAGATGGCAGTGATCTAGAACCAACGTTTCGTGCCGCAAGTCATACAGCGAGAAGGCCGGATAAAGTAATAGGATCCAAGCGTCAGGACCATCAGCGCAATGACCCAAGGTGCGCCGACCTTGACGCACGAGTGATAGTCGGTTCGGAAGCACTGTCGGCAATGCTTGCGAACCTGACCAGTCCGCCTCCTCTTTACTGTAGGCGGCGGTGGAGGTGGATCCAAGATTTCAGCTTGACTTAGCATAAAACGTCATCGAATGTTGGCGAATGCCGATCAACCGATGGACTTACTACTCGAAGCTCGGTCCATTTCGATGGTTAGATGTCGCAGCTTTCGCCAAAAGACTGCAAGTTTAAATATCTAAGGAAAATGAGACAGCAAAACTCATGCCGAGATTGAATTCTCATTGATTCGTTGGAATATAGCGGGAATATTAAAAGGTATTTGTTTTCCCCTGATATCCGAGTCTCAAATTGAAATCCATTCTCGTTCTAAGACATGAGTGGCAAGGACGCCCAGCTCTCCATACGAGAACTTGCACACAGACATGTGGTTTGTTTTGTGCGCAATAACGCACTGGAGACCTTTTCAAGCCAAGAAAAAGGCAGATATTATCGTCGTTTTTCCAATTCGACGATTCTATGGGCGGTCACGTGATCAAGCTGCAATCGCTTGTGATATCCGCGTTGACCGATGATGCCGACGTGCGATTTCAGGTAACGATGAAGATTCATTCCCTGAATGGGCGCAACATGGTGAGTGATCCGTCCGTGTTGGTCTTGAAGGACATAGTTGGGACTACCTTGACCGCCTTCGCTAACCATTTGGTTGAGCCAGCCGTGAGCGTCGTAAGTCGTTCCCAATGCGATGTTAGTATCAGATTGCATCGAGCCGATTGCTGAACCGACTCCCATTGTGGGCATGGAACTACTGCCCCGGACAGCGGTGGAAGGTCCGGCTTGTGACTCGAATCCGAATTTGATCGTTCGGCAATTCTCTATCTTCTTCAAAATTTTATCCGCCAGAATTCGCTCGTTCGGGTCGGTGGTCATCCTGGAGATAGTCGAAGCTCGAACTTCGAGGTCGTCCAGTTTCCACTGATCGGGATCTCGAAGCATTTCACGCGTCAGCAGCAACTCCAGGTCATCAATACGATGTGTGGTGAGGATTGTTGCGGCGCGCATGTTGCTCAGGCCGGCTGAGTTGTTCAAGCCTGCTGAGTTGTTCAAGCCTGCTAGATTGGGGTTTAAACCTGTTGCTGATCCAATGCTACTGGCTCGAGCTGAGTTGAGGTTGCGAGCCAAGTTTCGTCTGGAGAGGTTGGCGTCTGCATACCGCTGGGTAGGAACGCGAGCTGGCTGCATTTGAGGTTGATAGTTGATGTCCGGCGACTTGCCATAGCTTGACGAAGTCCCGGGAGCTCCCGAATACAATGCTGAGCGATTCGATTCGTACTGCTCTTGTTGGTACGACGATGAACTACTGTTGTTGGCGACGGCTCGGTTGCGAATCGGGCGCGTTGCTTGACGCCAGCCGCCGTTGTTGATTCGGGCTTGGGGCGGGTTGAGCTGAGTCTGCATGCTGGCCAGTTGAATTTCAGAAGCATCAGCTGCCGCATCGGTCGCTGTTTGGATCCTCGAAGCTCTCAGCGGATCGGCAATTGGCGCTTCTGTTGGCAATCCATCGCCAATCTCGTGAGCGATTCTCGATCGGACCAGACGATCTGACTTAACTTCGGTTTTCGGTTTGCTTGGTTTTTCCATCGCCAAGCGGGCTGAAACGGGGAGCTGGAGATCGGACATTTTGATCCATCGAAACTCACCTGCAGGCGGCGAGATCTGATACCAAACGGTTGAATGGCCTTCTGGGTCTGGCCAACTGACCTGACCTTTGACCTCCACCAGTTCGCCTTTTTTTAACTTGACCTGCCAAAGCGGTTTATCGACCGGCCCTGCCTTGGTTCCAACCCAGGCTTGAGTTCCATCAACGGCGATTTCACCGATGTTTTTGTCAACGATCTTCAGCGTCGATTCAGGTACCAAGCTGAAGCTCGCTTCCAGCGGACGGATCGCGCACCAGCCACCAGGATCGTGACGGTAGACTTCGACAGCGGCACTTTGTTTCAGACTTTGAGTTTCATAGTGGACCTGTCCGGGGCCACTGTGAACGCTTGCCCCGTCGCGCAGCACCAACGCCTGGTATGGAAATTCCAAACCTTGGCCTGGTGTTTGGGAATAGACTTGGGCAAACGAGGTTAGCCCGAGAGTTGCAGCTGCGAGCAGGGCAACGAAAGTAGACTTGTTTTTAAACATGGGAGAATCGTCCTTGATTCATACCGCGATATCTTGGCGACAAAGTGGTCTTGCTTCTCCAGCGGCCAAGCCTAAAAAGACCTCAAAAACCGATGGCGCAAGCTGGCATTTTGTACTGAAATCCTGACGCTTACTCAAGCCGAAGAGTGATAGCACATTAGTGCCACAGTCTGAGATCATTCAGATTTATCATTCGGATTTGTTACGCATGTGGTCAGCAGTGCGGAAAAACGTCAGCTTTAGCTGCTGAGCCAGCATCGGATCTTCGACCTGCTCGTCGATCGCTTGATTCATACAAAGCATCCACTGGTCGCGTTCTTTGTCTCCGATTGGAAACGGTAGATGTCGAGCTCGCAGCCTCGGATGGCCGTACTGTTCAATGTAAAGCGACGGCCCGCCGAAGAACCCGGACAGGAATTTGAAAAGCTTGTCCCGTGAATCGCTCAGGTCTTCAGGATGCAGGTCCAAAATGTCTTTGGCCGCTGGCATCATTTCCATCAGGTCGTAAAACCGATCAACGAGCTGACGAACGCCTGTCTCACCATCTAACAACACATAATAAGACGAATTAGACATCGGAGATTTCAAAACTCGTTTCTGGCAATTGACTTAAAACTGAAATCCAGATTGAGGACCGTCTTGAGTCGTTGTCAGAATCTCTGGGCCGTCTTCGGTCATCAGAATCGTGTGCTCGAACTGCGCCGACAAACGACCGTCGCGAGTGCGAACTGTCCAGCCGTCTCGCTGGTCGACCAGTGAGCGAGCCGTTCCGCCGTTGATCATCGGCTCGATCGTAAAGCACATTCCTGGATGAAGTCGATCACGGTGCGACTGGGCACTGGGGACATGAGGAATGTTGGGTCGCTGGTGGAACTTGGTTCCAATGCCGTGCCCGACATATTTGTCAACGATTCCAAAACCGTAGTTCCGCTGAACATAATCAACGATCGTCTCGCCGATTACCGAAATCCTGCAACCGGGAGTGATGGCTTCGATTGCAAGATACAAACAGTCAAATGCACATTGAGTGACCTCGCGGGCTTCTTGGCTGATGTCAGAGCTTTCACCGATCAGGAACGTTTCCGATTGGTCACCGTGCCAGCCATCAACGATCGTCGTTAGATCGACATTGGCAATGTCGCCCGGTTTTAATTCGTATGGCCCCGGGATGCCGTGACAGATCACATCGTTCACACTAACGCAGCAGCTCTTGGGAAACGCGCCCGCATCTCCGGCGTAGCCAAGACAAGCCGGAATGTGACCGTGATCGAGCGTGTAGTCATGAACGATCTTGTCCAGCTGCTCTGTTGTCACTCCCGGTTTGACGCTGGGTCTGACAACATCAAGCAGCTCGGCGTTGAACCGACCAGCCGCCCGCATCATGTCACGATCTGCTTCAGTGAGCCGAATTCGGGCATTTCGTCGAATCACGTTTTATCCTGTTGTCCTGGTAAAGGGTTTTCGTCTGATCAAAAGTCACGATAGCTTAACATAAACTCTAAAAAAACCTACCAGATTTTGTCCTAATGGCCGGCTGCCAATGCAGGATTGATGAGCTCGAGGGATCTTTCGAGGAACCGAATTTGTGAACCTTGATAGGCTGGGGTCAGTCCGAACATGAACCGGTCACGATTGCTCAAACATTGCCCGGCGTCATTACTCATCACACGTTTTGACGTGAGCTTGGGTTCAAACTGAGGGCAAGGCAGCAAATACCGACTGCCCTCGAAACAGCGTTCTGTTACGATAGTCCGTTTGAATCATTCAAAGTAGCACTGCAGGTGCTGATCCAATTGCATTGATAAGCGTGAGGTAAAATCTGTGACCAAGTACAATCCGGCCGAAATCGAACCCAGATGGCAACGATTTTGGGATGAGAACAAGACGTTTAAGACTCCGGAAAAAGTAACTGGTGAAAAACTCTACGCGCTAGACATGTTCCCCTATCCTAGTGGAGATGGACTTCACGTTGGTCACCCCGAGGGCTACACCGCGACCGACATCGTTTCTCGACAAGCCCGAATGGCTGGGAAAACGGTTTTGCATCCAATGGGATTCGACGCGTTCGGATTGCCGGCCGAAGAACATGCGATCAGAAACAACGCTTCTCCGCGCCAGTTTACCGAGAAGAATATCAACACGTTTGTTCGGCAACTCAAGAACCTTGGTTTCAGCTACGACTGGGATCGCCAGATCTCAACCACTGACGTTGGCTACTTCAAGTGGACACAGTGGATCTTTCTCGTGTTGTTCGATACCTGGTTTGATACAGAGCAGCAAAAAGGCCGCCCGATTAGCGAATTGCCGATTCCCGATGAGGTATTGTCGACCGGCGAGGATGAGGTTCGTAAATATCAGGATGAACATCGTTTGGCGTTCCAGTCGCACGCGCCAGTCAACTGGTGTCCAAACTTGGGTACCGTTTTGGCAAATGAAGAGGTGATCGACGGACTTTCCGAAGTCGGCAAGCACCCGGTCCAGCGCATGCCGCTTCGCCAGTGGATGTTGCGGATCACTTCCTACGCCGATCGTTTGGAGAACGACCTTGAAGATGTCGATTGGCCCGAAGGCATCAAGAAACTTCAGCGGGATTGGATTGGACGAAGTACCGGTGCCGAAGTCGATTTCCATTTTGGCGATGCTGAAGGTTTGGAAAACTGGCAGTCCACGCGTGCCGCCGACGGCTTCCCCCGAAATCAGGATGAGGATTCGCTTCGCGTTTACACCACACGTCCCGATACCCTGTTTGGTGCGACGTATATGGTTATCGCGCCAGAGCATGGCGCCGTAGAGCGATTGACGACCGATGAACAAGCCGCCGCAGTGAAAAAGTACTGTGATGACGCGGCGATGAAAAGCGATCGGGATCGCCAAGACGACCGGACCAAGAAAACTGGAGTCTTCACTGGTAGCTTTGCCGTCAATCCAGTCAACGGAAAAGCCATTCCGATCTGGATCGCCGACTATGTTTTGGCGAGCTATGGAACCGGCGCTATTATGGCTGTTCCGGCGCACGACGTTCGTGACTTTGAATTCGCCACTACCTACGATCTCGAAATCATCCCCGTCGTCGAGCCACCAGAAAAGGCCGACGTCGATCGCGAGTCAGTTATGGCTGGGAAGAAGTGCTTTGCCGGTTTGGGTACAGCGATCAACTCGGGCGAGTTTGATGGGCTTTCGACCTCCGAATTCAAAGACAAGATCATTGAGCGTTTGACCACAGACGGCATGGGGCAAGCCGCCGTTAACTACAAGTTGCGGGACTGGTTGTTCAGCCGCCAACGTTTCTGGGGCGAGCCGTTCCCGATTTTGCATGAGCTTGACGATGCCGGTAACAAAACGGGAATGATCCGTGGTGTGCCTGAAGAAGACCTGCCAGTCGATCTTCCTCAGTTGGAAGATTTCAAACCGCACGGCCGTCCCGAGCCGCCGCTTGAAAAAGCCGATGATGATTGGCTTTACACCGTCATCGATGGAGTGAATTACAAACGCGAAACCAACACGATGCCGCAGTGGGCTGGATCGTGCTGGTACTACTTGCGCTTCATTGATCCCGATAACGATGGTGCGTTTGTGGATCCTGAATTGGAGAAGCAGTGGATGCCCGTTGATTTGTACATTGGTGGAGCCGAGCACGCGGTGTTGCATTTGCTTTACTCGCGATTTTGGCACAAAGTCCTCTACGACCGTGGGCACTTGCGCACTTCCGAGCCATTCAAAAAGCTTGTCAACCAAGGCATGATTCTAGGCGACGTGGAGTTTACGGCCTACCGCGACTCAAACGAGCAGTGGATCTGTGCGAGTCTCATCAAAGAGAATGACGAGAAAAAGCCAGCGGTCGAATCGACGGGTGAAATAGTTCATGCGATCAAGCTTGAACCCGACCAAGCCGAGAAGGTCGGCGAAAACTTTGTCCTCAAATCGGATCCTAAAATCAGCGTCGATAGCCGCGCTTACAAGATGTCCAAAAGCCGAGGCAACGTAGTCAATCCCGACGAGATCGTCGCAGAGTACGGTGCCGACTCGCTTCGTCTCTATTTGATGTTCATGGGGCCACTCGAAAAGTCGAAACCCTGGAGCACCAATGGCGTCAACGGCGTAAAGAGTTTTCTCGACCGCGCGTGGCGAATGATTGTTGATGAAGAAAGCGAAACGCTTGAGCTCAACGCGGCTGTTGGCGATCACGAGCCGACCGACGAGCAAGTTCGAACGTTGCACAAGACGATCAAGCAGGTCACCAAGGATATTGAGGTGTTAGCCTTCAACACGGCGATCAGTCGGATGATGGAGTTCGTCAACTTCTTTACGAAACAAGAACAGCGTCCACAGCCGTTGTTGGAGCAGTTTGTGTTGTTGCTTTCGCCTTTTGCGCCGCACATCAGTGAGGAACTTTGGAAGTTGCTGGGGCACGATTCGTCGTTGGCCTATCAAGCGTGGCCGCAGTACGTGGAATCAATGACCGTCGACGCGGCCAACGAAGTCCCAATCCAAATCAAAGGCAAGATTAAGTCAAAGATCATGGTGCCTACGGGAACCTCGAAAGACGATTTGGAACAGCTTGCCTTGGCGGATGAGAAAATTGCAGCAGCGCTCGATGGTTTGACCGTCCGCAAGGTGATCGTCATTCCGGACAAGCTCGTCAATATCGTGGCCGGTTGATTAGCAGACTGACTGCACTCCCATTGGTCGGAAGAAATAGGAAACACTAATCGTCACTAATCTTCACTAATTTCAAAACAGGATTAGTGTTGATTAGCGAAGATTAGTGTTCCTTTATTTCGATCTTGTCCAAACGTTCGATCCTTTTTTTGACAGACTCAATGCATGACGCCAAATGGAAATCCGCTTTGCGGCGCAAGCTGCTCAAATGGTTTGACGAAAACCAGCGGGATTTGCCGTGGCGCAAGAACAAAACGCCATATCGAGTTTGGGTCAGCGAGATCATGCTGCAACAAACTCAGGTCGCAACGGTCGTTGACTATTACAAGCGATTTATCAAGACATTTCCCACGGTCAAAAAACTTGCCGCGGCAGAAGAAGCCGAAGTCCTCAAGCTGTGGGAAGGCCTCGGCTACTACCGCCGTGCCAAGCAATTGCATGCCGCAGCCAAAGCCGTAGTCGAGCAGCATGGCGGAAAGTTCCCCACCGATTTTGAATCGGTTCTCGCACTACCTGGAATCGGCCGCTACACCGCAGGTGCAATTCTTTCCATTTCGCTCGATCAGCAGCAACCGATCCTCGAAGGCAATACGATTCGGCTGTTCGCCAGATTGATGGAGATTAAGTCAGATCCGCGCAGCACAAGCAATCAAAAATCGCTCTGGGAATTTTCCGAGTCGATTCTTCCGCGAAAGCGCTGCGGCGATTTCAACCAATCCTTGATGGAGCTTGGTAGTGAAGTCTGTCATCCCAAGCGTCCCCAGTGTTTGATCTGTCCGATCCGCGATCTTTGCCCCACGTCAGTCAAAGGCTTGCAGGAGTCGATTCCTGTCGCGACCAAGAAAATAGAATACGAAGAGCTCAACGAAGCCATCGTTGTTTTGCAGCGCGGCAATAAGTTCCTCGTTCGCCAATGCGGCCCCGATGAACGCTGGGCTGGGCTGTGGGACTTTCCCCGGTACGAAATTGGCTCGGCCGCTGAAAAACCAATTGGCGAGAATACAAAGAAGCCAGCCAAGGCCAGACTGACTCGCGTCAATGCAAACGGAAATCCCGCCCGAGCGATCGAGACTGCGGTCAACCAGGACACCGGGCTGGTCGTTTCACTGGATAAGTCCGACAAACAACTCAAACACGCCGTCACCAAATACAAAATCAAACTCGACTGTTACATTGCAGGCGAAGTAAGCGGACGGCTCAAAAAATCCGCTGGCAAACTCAAATGGATGACGATTGATCAAGTCCACGACTCTCCAATGAGTGTTACCGGAAGAAAGATCGCGTCCTGGATCGGCAAACGGATTAATGGTAACCCGACGAGGCTGTGATTTTTTCAAAACGTTGCTTGGCAACATCAGCGGTTTTGGCGATAGCCACGGTTATTGGCAGTTCAACCAGGGCGATAGCCGGCTATCTCCCAAACGGCTGATAAAATCACAACCCGACGCGTCAGCGAGGGCGGCTCTGGAAGTGGTCATTGATCCGTTTACGGTTCTTCGATCGGATTGAGCGTCATGCCGCCGCTGGCGCGCATGTGAATCTGGTACGTCTTGCCTTCGATCGGCTTGATGTAGGAAGCTTGTCCATGGACCGCGCGAATTCCTAGCTCTTCCTGCAAGCCGATGTCGTTGCTGACTTTCCAAAAATCGCCCCAGATCTTGTCTTCGAAAGCACGTTTCTGGGCGCTCTTGTAAATCCCTGGTGCTCCCCCGTTGGCTGATTCCATGTCAAGGCTTTGGCCTTCGGAGGGTTTTTCATTGTCACCGTAGATGCTTTTGAAAACGTACATGGAAGCTGATCGAAGTTCATCAGCATTTTCAACGTATTTGTCTTCGAAAGAAACAATCCAGCCGTCGACGTAAAGTTTCTCTCCGTAGACAACGTAGTTGCGAGCCGAACCGATTATGTCGCCTTGCTCGTTGACTTCGCTGAACTCGACTTCCATGAACGGCTTGCCATCTTCGTCTTTGCCTTTTTCGAGCACCGTTAGATTGGCGACCCGTCGCTGAATTTTGAGAAGTTTGATTGACGTTTCGAGCCGTTCGTTGTCAATCGTGGCTGCTTCCAGTGCTTCCTCGGTGGCTTGGTGCTTCACCTTGAGTGCTTCGAGATCGGCAAGCGCCTGTTTGGCTTCCGCTCCCGGTTTGATGTAGTTTGTGTAACCGTACCAGCCGCCAAAGCCGAGAATTGCAAACACACCAACGAGCAACGTGGTACGGACCGCGCTATTGATTGTTTTCACATTGCCCATGAAGTCTGCCATGTCGTTCCCGTCGAATACTTACTAGTAGCTGAATTTGAACCGGTTACTGTTGAAACTCTACGTCAAGAAACTCGACATGAGAAACCCAAGCATACTTGGTTTCGGCTTGGTGGTTTGTCAAAGTTAAAACTTCGAGTTGAAATATTTAGCCGCTTGAGCGGCAGCCTGGGTTTTACTGAAGGAACCGTGGCTATCGCCAAAACGGCTAATCCTGAAATTCAATACGGATAAATCACTAGATTTATATTTTGGTCCGCCAGTTAAGGCAAAGGCTATCTAGGTTCCTTTATCGGGATTGGGCTGTCATCGAGCGCACAACAGCTGAAAATATCGGTAAATCCCGACTTTACTCGACAATCTAATGCACGAATTCGGGGAACTAAATCCGCAGTGGAGAGCCGAGTCTAATAAGGAAAATTCGGTGGACGCTTGGTTGGGATCAAAGTGATTCTACTGACTCAGAAGAGTCGGCAATGCGAACTGTTTGGCTGTGTTGGAGTTAGGTGTATCCAGCCTCGGAATCGAACTACCCAGAGGCATCGTGTCAGTTCGGATTTCGAAAGTGAGGGCTTGGATTTCGTTACGAACTACCCAACAGCTTTTTTACGGCTTCGTCGATGTTGTCGGCTCGCATCAGCGACTCTCCGACAAGGATCGCGTCAACATTGTTTTCAGCCATCAACTTTACGTCGTCGTTGGTGAAGATTCCGCTTTCACTGACCATCGCAATATCGTCCGGCAGACTCTGCTTGACTCGGATGGAGTGATGCAGGTCGATCTCAAAGGTATTGAGGTCTCGGTTGTTGACACCTACGAGTGAAGGATCGCAAGCCAGCACTGCATCGATGTTGGCCGAATCATAAAGCTCAACCAGAGCCGTCATGCCCAGCTCGACGATGACCGAGTGCAAATGTTTCAACTGATCTGGCGAAAGACATTCGGCAATCAACAGTACTGCATCAGCCCCAGCGGCTCGGGCTTGGTAGACCTGATATTCATCGAGAATGAAATCCTTGCGCAGGACAGGAATATCAACGGCCGCCCGCACTTGGCTCAAGTATTCGAGTTGGCCTTGAAAGAAGTTTTCGTCAGTAAGCACACTGATGCAAGACGCCCCCGACCGAGCGTAGGCTTTTGCAATTTCAACGGGTGAAAAGTCCTCCCGGATGAGGCCTTTGGACGGGCTGGCTTTTTTGACTTCTGCGATCAAGCTGACTTGGTTCGCTTGGTCGGCCGTTGTTAGCGCGGCCAAAAAATCTCTGGGAGCGTCGGCTTGCTCGGCGCCAGATTTTACATCTTCGATCGGCTTGGCCAATTTTGCATTGGCAATTTCGCCAAGCTTATAGGTGACGATCTTATCGAGTATGGAGCTCACGATTAGTTTCCGATAGGCTTCCGCCGAGACGGAAATATGACTGTGTATTGAGCCGAGAGCTTGATGACGCCTTGGCAATCTTCTCAGCGAAGATCTCAGTCAGACTATCGTGACGGAAACGGAAGATTTTTTCTAGATCCGGTTTCACCATCAACCGATGAATTAGGCTTCCGCCTCGGGGAATGTAGTGCACGTTGTCCCCGACAATCGTCTTTCCGTCGATTTCCTCGAACGTATGTTCATGGTGCCAACGCTTGTAAGGGCCTTTGAGCTGTTGATCTACAAAGCGATACGGAGGCTCCCACGCAGAAATCTCCGTCCTCCATTTGATCGGAATCGAGTGTAGTCGAATCTTATAGTCGAGCAACGCGCCGGCCTTCATCTCAATCGGAAGCGGCGTCAAGATCTGAAAGTTCAACCACGGGGGAGTGATCCGCTCGAGTTGGCGGGCATCCGAAAAAACATCAAACACTTCGGCAATTGGCAAATCGACGGTCATCGCCGCTGTCAGAAGATACCCGCCGTCGGGATGCGTTTCGATTTCAATTGAAGAATTTTGACTCATCTCATTCTCGCTTAGTGAGTGACTACCTCTTAACCGTCGGGCAGATCACCGATTAACCGAGCGTTTCGAATTGCGTCAGGACACCATTATTGCTTGATCGAAACTACTTCCCCGCCCCGCCGCGTTGCGAGAGCCCGGAAAAGGGTTTCATCAATGTTGCTGCTTACGAAATGAGCCGAACCATCACCAAGCACGACGTTGATCCCACCAGGATGGTAGCTGCGAAAGCTTGAGGCGTGACGTTCGTCACAATTGGGTTCATGCAAAGCTGCTCCCAGTACTCTTGCTCCAGGTTCATCGACTTCAGGAACAAATCCAACCCAGGAAACCGTTGCCAGCTCGTTGGTTCGCTCGCCGACGACGACTGTGTTGCTCAGTCCGTCAGTGAACTCGCCGAGCTTCAACTTGCTGTTTGCAAAGAACGCTCCATTTCCATCAAAGGGATTGTGCTGGATCGTTGTTGAACCAAAACAACCCGAGTAGTTGCTTCTTCCAACCCAACGCTCGTTGTGGTCGTGTTCGGGTTCAGGGTCGTGAAACGAATTTCTCAACTGGCCGTCGTGGTGGTCATGCTCGTCTTCAACGTGGTGGTCATGCTCGTCTTCCACGTGTACATCCAGATTGACCAGTTCGGCCTCCGGATCTGATGGGCAAATGTAAAACGGAATGACGGTTTTAATTATCTCTTCATGATGGTGAGCGTCGATTGCGACAGCCAGGTTGATCTGTTCGTGGACGCTTTGTTGTTCCATTTGTGGAAGGATAAACGCTGACCAGCCCCACCCGGGTTCGCCAAGCATGTTTGCTGAGTGGGCATCTGTATGGGACGCAGTGGTCGACATGGTCGTCGTCCAGCCGGGCGGGAAAACTTGATGGGCGCTCTCGTAGTTGAGCAGCGCCAGCCCGATCTGACGTGTGTTGTTGGCACACTCAATTCTCCGGGCGGCTTCGCGGACTTGTTGAACTGCTGGAAGCAACATGCCAATCAAAATACCGATGATGGCAATCACGACAAGCAGTTCTACCAGTGTGAACGCGTTTCTGTTTTTCATCTGAGCCTTGTCGTGCACTCAATTCGTTAGGAAAAATATCATCGGCTAGGAAAGACGTGGCAAGAAATAGTTCTGAAAAAATCTAGAACAGCCTGCGCCTTCAACTGACGGGCGAAGTTGTAATTTTTTTGTTCAGGTGAACAAGTCGCAATCGCATGACTGTGTTTGGTTAGTGGTTTTCAAATTAGTAAGGGCAACGATAATGACCGTCTTGATACTTGTAGTAGGTTTCGATTCCTTCACTTCCGAATTTTTTTAAGTGGGCTGAGTCCATGAGTAAAAATCCTTTTGATATCTCCGGAAAAGTCGCATTGGTGACTGGTGCAAGTCGTGGTTTGGGGCTTGGGTTTGCAAAATCGCTTGCCAAAGCCGGTGTCAATCTTGCAATTACTAGTCGTTCGCTGGAATCGTTGGAGGCTCCAGCCAAAGAGCTGGAAGCTCTTGGTGTAAAGGTTCACAAAGTCGTACTTGATGTGCGAGATCAACAAAGCATCAAAGACGCCGTCGCCTCGGTAATCGAGAAGTTTGGATGCATTGATATCTTGATGAACAACGCCGGCTGCAACGTTCGCAAGCCGGCACTAGAGGTTGAATGGGATGACTGGAATTTGATTCTGGAAACCAATCTTCGCGGCGTGTTCTTCGTTGCCCAGGAAGTTGCCCGGCACATGTCGACCAAAAAATATGGGCGAATCATCAACATTGGATCGGTGACGTGCGTTGCCGGTTATGCCGGGTTGGGGCCATACGGTGCCAGTCGCGGCGGCACGAAACAGTTGACGATGAGTTTGGCCCACGATTGGGGCGAGTACGGGATCACCGTTAACTGTCTTGCCCCAGGTTGGTTCAAGACGGATCAGAACAAAGTGATGTACGAGCAAGAGGGCTGGGTCGATTATCTCTGCGAGCGAATTCCGCTTGGACGTCCCGGTTCGCCCGGAGATCTGGAAGGCGCTTTGCTGTTGTTGGCTTCCGATGCAAGTGCGTACATCACTGGCCAGACGTTATTGGTCGACGGTGGAATCTCGGTCGGAGCGGTTCGAGCTACTGTTGCGAAGTAATCCAACACTGAGGTTCAAGAAGCTAGATACTCAAACTGAGCACGCTGCGAACGGTAATTCTGTAAAACAGGCACTCTTACTCTTGCCCGTTAAGACATGCGATCTTGTGAGTGTTGGGACGTCGAACAAATCAATGGTTCGGGACAGGGTAAACATGATTGACATGATCGCGCAGCATCTTTTTGATCATGTCAATCCTGTCTTCAAGTTTCATTTCTAATGTATGAGTATAACCTTGCGCTTTTTTCGCTTGATCAGAAACCCCTGTCAAGTTAACAACTAAACGCTTGTCGAAACCGATTTCTGAATTCGCTCGATTGCTTCCTTGGTGTTCTCAACGCTGCTAAATGCGCTGAGTCTGAAATAGCCTTCGCCCGAAGCACCAAATCCGCTTCCGGGTGTTCCGACGATGTGTGACTTTTGGAGCAACTCATCAAAGAATTCCCAGCTCGTCGTCGAGCCTGGAGTTTTCAGCCAAACATAGGGAGCGTTGATCCCGCCGTGAATCTCAAACCCGGCGGCTGTCAGTCCCTCACGCAGAAGTTTAGCGTTGTTCATGTAGAACGCGATCAAATCGGCGATCTGCTGTTTTCCCTCAGGTGAGTAAGCCGCCGCGGCTCCGCGTTGAATCGGATACGAAACGCCGTTGAATTTCGTGCAGTGGCGACGATTCCACAACGGATGAACCAACTGCTCGGTTCCGTCTTTGCAGGTTCCTTTAAGTGTTTTCGGGATAACCGTGAAGGCACACCGAGTACCGGTGAAGCCCGCCGTTTTACTGAAACTTCGAAGCTCAATCGCCACGTCGCGAGCGCCGTCGATTTCGAAAATCGAACGCGGAACGTCTTCTTCAGAGATAAACGCTTCGTAAGCCGCATCGTAAAAGATGATTGCGTTGTGCTCTTTGGCGTACGCGACCCACTTTTCCAGCATCGCCCGAGACGCAACGGTTCCGGTTGGATTGTTGGGGTAACAAAGATAGATCAAATCGACATGCTCGGTCGGTAGCTCAGGTTCAAAATTCGACTCAGCCGTAACGGGCATGTAAATCAGTTTGCCGTAGCGGCCTTGGTCGTCGGCGTCGCCTGTGTGGCCGGCCATAACGTTGGTGTCAACGTAGACAGGGTAAACCGGATCAAGAACGGCAATCACATTGTCATCGCCGAAAACGTCGAGAAGGTTTCCTGAATCACACTTGGAACCATCAGACACAAAAATCTCGTCAGCGCTAACGTCGATACCTCGGTCCTGATAATCGTTCTTGGCGATTGCTTCACGAAGGAAATCGTATCCTTGCTCGGGCCCGTATCCGCGAAACGAACTCTTGACCGCCATTTCGTCAACGGCGGCGTGCATCGCGGTGATGATGGCAGGACAAAGCGGTTGGGTCACGTCGCCGATTCCCATCTTGATCACGTTGGCCTCGGGATTGGCTTCGCAGAATGCTCTGACGCGACGTCCGATTTCTGGGAACAAATAGCCGGCTTGAAGCTTCAGGTAGTTTTCGTTGATTCGCGCCATCGGTTTCTCTAGTCTTGGAAAGGTTAAGTTGTTTGGTTTGTGTTTTTCAATTTGCGATAAACCAAGCCGATCATGATCACAAAATAATGACCGAAACACAAGTGATTATAAAGTTGTGAATGGCGTGCATCGCCATCGGGCCCAGCAACGATCCCCGCCACTGTCGTGTCAACGTGAATCCGATCGCCAGCGTTGCCAAAACCGGGATCGCAACCATTCCTTGCGGATGTATCGAGGCGAAAATCAGTCCGTTCAGGATTGCGGAAAAAATCACGCTTGTCCATTCTCGCCATGACACGGTCCAATCTCGAAGATGCCTGTAAAGCACACCACGGAACATTGTTTCTTCGACGATTGGAGCGGCCACGCAGGTTGCCAGAAAGACGAATAAGATCGTAACAAAGTTACCCGACATGATGTCTTCTTGAATCGGATGTCCCGGTGTTGCTTGGCGGGCAAACTCATGCGCTTCTGCATTACCGCTGACAAGCGACATGATGATCGCGATGAGGATCAATCCCGGAACCAGGAATGGCAACAAGGCCAGATAGGCGCACACTGCCGACCCTAATTCTTTGAGCGGGTTGTGAAACGTCCAGCCAATGTCATGCCTGACTTGGGCAAAGCTGACTCCGCGAAAAACCGGCCATCCCAGCGAGAGCAAACTGCCAAAAAAGACAACTGGCTGCAGCAGCATCAGAACCGACGGATTCTCAATGCCGCTGAACTGCAGCAAGATAGAAGCTCCAAAGAACAACGTGATCCAGATTGCATATGTCTCGATGTAGACATTGTGATCGGTTTGATGGTGCTGGAATCCTGGTGTTAGCTTGCCTGAAAAAAGCTTCGCCCCAAACACGATCGCCAGCAGAAATCCGATGAATCCCATCAGCAGCCCCAGCATCATCACCAGCACCGCGCCGATCGTCAGGCCGAAGGCTTGCGAGACGACGCCCGACCGTTTCGAAGTGTGAGGCGAGTCGGCCGGATAGAGGGCCAGCTCGCCGATCCAACCGAGTTTGCTTTTGAGAAAATCTTGGTCCGAAGTAGGAAGCGAATGGGAATCTGCATTTCCAGATTCGTAGTTGCTGGTCAACTCAAACACGATCTCGCGCATTCGCTCTTGGTCATCCGTTAGCTCGAGATCGTGCTCGGCTACTTTGTCGTCCAGGACCTCTAGATAATCAAGAGCTTCGGTTGGATTCTTGATTTCATTGCTCAGAATCGCGTAGCAAATTCGCTGTTCGTAGCAGCCCGAATCCAGCTCAGTGGGCAACAGTGTTGGCGGCGCCTGGGGCGCGGCTTTGGCGAGTTCCTGTTGGCCGACGATGAATTTGCCCTGCAACTGAACTTGCATCAGGTCAATTGGGCCTGCGTCTCCGCCAACTTTTTCTTCGGTCATCATTTGCCCTGCGGCGACCAGAGAAAAAATTCCCAACGTCAACGCGCCAACAATAAACCATGAAATATAACCCGACAACGATAGCGGTTGTGGTTTAGGTTTGGGCGGCGGTGAATAAGGTTCAACTAATTCTGCTTCATAAACCTCTGGCGATTGGTAAGGAGAACCGTTGTCTGGATCTGGGATGTCAGCTGAGTTCTCCATTTTTGCCAAGCATCGCCGGTCAGGAACCAAGTTTGTCGATCAATGGTGGAAATGACCGACGCCAGTTAGCCCCAGATTCTAACAGTTGGACCGGCCAAAGTCACCGGCTGCAACCCAAGCTACTTCTGACCTTGGATCAGTCTTTTCCCCTTTCGAAAAACAGAATCGAACATGGGCTCAGTCAAGCGTCCGGTGAACGTGTTCTGTTGGCTAGGGTGGTAGCTTCCAAGCAACCAGCGGTTCTGTTTGAGCTTAAGCGATTCACCATGTCCGAACTTCGGACGCTTTCTGGGCGGATCAAGCCAATCCGATTCGACCAACAGTTTGATCGTTGCGTTCCAAGCCAGTCCGCCTAGCGCAAGGATCACGACCGGATCGCAGATCGCCAATGTCTCGACGAAGTAAGGACGGCAGTTGGCCAGCTCGTCACTGTTGGGCTTGTTGTCCGGCGGTGCACAGCGGCAAATGTTTGTGACGACGGCGTCGATTAGCTCCAAGCCGTCGCCACGCTGTTCTGACAAGGCTTGATTGGCGAATCCGAATTTGTGCATCGCGCGAAACAACCACTCGCCGCTACGGTCTCCCGTGAACATGCGTCCGGTCCGATTGGCACCGTGAGCTCCCGGAGCCAATCCAACGACCAGCAATGAAGCAGAATGATCGCCAAGGTTGGGGACCGGTTTGCCCCAGTATTTGAAATCGAGATAAGCTTTGCGTTTGACGGTCGCCACGTTCTGGCAGTGGGCAACCAATCGCGGGCATTTTTGACATCGTTTGACCTGAGATGCTAACCGATTCCAGCGAGTCTTACTCATTGTTAGCTGGCTCAGCGGCAGGTTCTTTGGCCGACTCATTGCCTGAATTTGGAGTGTCTTGCTTCGCCAGCGCTTCTTCTGCTTCCTGAGCGAGATAGAACTCTTTGAGGCTGCGGAACTTTCGTTCGAACAGGAACAGGGCGAACAGCATCGCCAGGATGCCGCCGATCCGAAACCCCCAATTATCAGCGAATTTGCTGTTAGCCAATTGAGTTGAGAACATCAGCATCAGACCATTGCCCAGAACGCTTCCTAATAGAATTGCCAACACAACTCGAAACCGGTTCATACCCAGCAAGCGACCAAAAATCGAGCCACCAATACTTCCAGTAGTCGAGGTTGGAAAAATGACGAAGCAAACCAGTCCAGTGAAAGCCGCGCGGCGAATCCAAGGTTGCTTTCGCAAAATAAACTGACCGTCGGTCACCATGTCCGCGATCTTGGGACCGATTACAGGAAGTCGAAAAATGATACCCATGTGGAACGCGACAAACAACGCGACCATCACATCGAGGTAGGTCAGCATCATGAAGAGGTTGCGGGCGTCGAGGTGTTTGAGAAAAAACTTTCCAGTTTCAAGATTGGCTTCTTCGGCTCCCATCAAAATGATGAAGCGGCCAAAAAGCAGGAACGCCGACGCTGCCGCAGCAATATAACTGAACGCAACATTGGGACCTTGCACCAGATAGATGACACCCAAAATGATCGCCGTTACCACAAACGGTCCGACCAATGCCAACCACCACGCGTAACGATGATCGTGCCGGTATTCCTTTTCGAAATCAAGCAACGTGGCGCGGGCTTCCTCAATACTGGAGGATTGCATCGGGGTTTTGGAATTGTCCGACTTCAAGTTGCCCACCGCTTGGATACCTCGTTGCTTCAATACGCATGATCATCGGCAATGAACTCCGTGATCAGGCGTTTTAAATGATATTAGCTAGCTATGTTCTGATTTCCGGTGACAGACAACCGTAATTTGCCTAAGCTTCCTCGCCCTGAGGAGTACCAGCAAGGCACCAACGATACCGTATCTTCAGAATTTTGAGTACGCCTAACCAAGGTCAGGTGAGAGTGATGAACCCAAAAAAACAATCGATTAACCGTCGAACCGCCCTAAAAACAATTGGAGCCACCGGTTTGGGGGCTTGTCTTTGTGGCGGATGTCGCACAGCACCAGTCACCAAACGTCGGCAGTTGATGCTGATGCCCGAAGGGCAAGAGCTCGCTTTGGGAAGTGAAGCGTACCAAGAAACGATCTCAAGCGAACCGGCGTCACAGAATACACGATTATCGCAAATGGTGAACCGTGTTGGCCAGCGAATAGCCGCCGTTTCTAACAGAAACGATTATCAGTGGGAGTTCCGGCTGATCGGCAGCCAAACCCAGAATGCGTTTTGCTTGCCCGGTGGCAAGGTGGCGATTTATGAGGGAATCTTGCCGGTGTGCCAAGACGAAGCCGGCTTGGCCGTCGTGATGTCACACGAGATCGCCCATGCTTTAGCCCGTCACGGTGGTGAACGAATGAGCCAAAACATGGCGGTCAATGGTGTCAAAATGGTCGCTGAAAAACTTGTCGGAACCTACGCGGCCGATAAAAAAGAAATTCTAATGAAAGCCTACGGTGTCGGATCCAAGTATGGTGTTTTACTTCCTTACAGTCGTCGTCAGGAATCCGAAGCCGATCATATCGGTCTCAACCTGATGGCCCAAGCCGGATACGACCCAACCGTCGCTCCGGATTTCTGGACCCGTTTTGGCAGTTTGAAAGCCGAAGGTCAACAGCCGGAATTTCTTTCAACGCATCCGGCCGATCAACGGCGTGCCGCTGATTTGCTCAAGTTGATGGACGAGTCAAAGACGCTCTACGCTGGGGCGAAGCAGAAGTTTGGCCGCGGAGAAGAGTTGTTTAGGGCGTAGCGGTTTGGCCACGAACCGAAAATAGCCACGACATGCCAACGGTCGCCAAAGCTCTAGCCGATCAGCATTGCACGCGACAGGAGCCGCGTGTCTTTCAGTTCGACCGACGCCGCGCTTTAGAACGCGGCGTTGCTAAAAACCTTCCACCACGACTTCCTCTCTTTTTCTTTGGGCTTGAAAGTGAAGCCCCAAGGTTGTCCGTTGGTTCCGATGCAACCTTCCATCTTGGCGAACGCAAACACAGCCCGCCTGATCGTGGCATCGGTCATGATCGCTTTTCGAAGATCCGCGTTGGTGAAATCTGCCCTGGTCATGTCAGCGCTGAAGAAGTTGGTCCCGACCAGTTTCGCCTCGGTAAAGTTACTTCTGACTTCGGCAAAAAAGAAATCGGCCTCGCTCAAGTTGCTCTTTGAAAAATTTGCGTCGTTGACTTTGGAGTGACGGAACTTTGTTCCTACTGCGGTCACGCCAATGAATTTTGCTTCGTCGATCACGTTATCACTAAAGTTAGCGCTGGTCAGATCGGCGCCCGAAAAATTTGCTCGCCGCATCACCGAATTGGTCATTTGAGAAAGCATTAAGCTTGCGCCTGAGAAATCCGAGTCGCACAAGTTGCAACCGTCGAATTTGCAGCCGGAAAGATCCTGACCGGAAAAGTCTGCGCCAGACAAGTCATGGCCGGTCAATACGCAGCCACGGATCGAATCATTTGAGGCTTTGAGCAGCGTTTTGCCCGATGCCTTGTGAACTATCTTTACCATCACTTCTCCCATGATTAGACACAGCACTGACCGCCAAGCTCAATGAGCCACATTCAAGGCTTACGTGCGTGTCATTTCCTGCCCTGACGGACAGCGTCTCTATTTTTGAAACCCAATTGCCTAAACGGGTTTCGAATCTTCAGGAGTGATCTTTGAACTTTCGTTCTGCGAACGTCAAATAATTAACATTTTCGCATTACCTCCATTATCTGAAAGATGTTCGCGATAGCAAGAAAATTGTAGAATAACTCCAGCTTGGCACCCCATTTTTTGCAAACGGCGTTCCTTTTGGCTGGAGATAACAGACCAGGCAAGATAAGAAAGCGGCAATGGTAGGCCAGCTGCCTTTAGAATTCAGGCGCCGCTTCGCGGCTTAGGCGGTTGTGCGAGCCGATAACGCCATGCTGACGCATGGGGCTACATCCTGTCGCCTCTTCTAGGTTGTGATTTTATTAGCCGTTTGGGCGATAGCCCCGGTTGAACTGCCATTAACCGTGGCTATCGCCAAAACGGCTGGGATATGTTCGACCGCAGCGATTTGTACCTTGGTTAATCAACGTCAACGCGTTCGAATTCAATTTCCCCAAATTGCTTGGGAAGGCGGGGCAGCATCGTTGGTGTAAGAAGTTGTTATCACGTTTGGCGCGTTTGCGTTATTTGTCGACTCGTTTTCTGATTCCAACTTGTTGGCCAGATTGTCCAAGTTGTCGAGGTCGATCATCGGCTTTTCAGCCAGCTGGCGATATTCGGCCAAGTCGACTGCCCGAAAGTTAAGCCACTGAAGTTTTGCTTCTGCGATTCTCTCGCGATCTTTGTTTGATAGTTGATTGACGACGGTATGCGTTGACTTGGCCTCCAAGCCTTCCCTGAAAAGCGCGTTGGGCTTTATCGAGATCTGGACCTCCGACGGCATCCAGCCAACTTTTCGAATCGAGTTATTGAGTTGGATCCGAGCAAACGGAGGAACCTTCGTCGGGTCGGTGGCAATTAGTCTCGTAAAGTTATCCAAAAACTCATAGTAGGGCGGCAGTATCTCGGCGTGCCTAGGACGCTCGCCTTTGTAGCGGTAAGTGATACTGGGACTTTCCAGTGTAACCCAGCCCGTGGCCCAATCGTTGTCTTCTCTGAAAGCCTCTTTGGCCAGGAAGCTACTCCTCGACTCTTTGATCGTTTCTTGCCGAACCGAATCGAGAATTTTGATCAGTCGAAGTTCGGGAAGTTCCAGTCGGATCTTGCGTTTGGTATCCAGCAGGATCATTAAGCGACGAGTGGAATCAAATACCACGGTCTCTAGCGGTGTGGGCTGGGCTTCGTCTGACATTTGAAAGTCATAAACGATTCGCTGCGAGAACAGAGTGACGTTTTGTGAAACGGGAAGCTTCGATGAATCGATGTAGATCTGAGATTCGATTCGGAATTCTTGCGCTGAGATCGGGGGAACCACGGTCAGCCCGAGCAACGTGGCTACCATTAGCGCTAACGCCAAACGGAGGCCTTTGTTCAATAGATTGCTGGAGTGCCGATCCATGGCGTTCCTTGATCGAGATTTTGGAGATAGTGATCGGTGGAACGATAGAGAAATGCAGGCATTGGGTAAAGGTTTTTCAGCGCCCGCTTCCGATGGCGCCTGGTGCCCGCTAGCAATAAAAAAGCCTGCCTCGCAACGAGACAGGCTTTGAATTTTCAATTCTGAATCGAATCAGAACGTTACTAACCAGCTAGTGGGTTGAGCTTGTCCATGAGCCCCTTGATAGCAGGTTGCAGGATTCCCTGAATACCTTCGCTCTGACCGCTCATCAGGTTCTTGACAGTCTCGATAATCTTACCAATCAAGCCAGTCGCCGATGTCTTGGCAGCCCCCTCGAGCTTGTCGAGTCCCAAACCGTCAATTGACCCAGTGAAATCATTGATGGTTCCAACAAGCTTGTTAGCACCGTCTTCGCCGGACTCAGCCAATCCAGAGAATCCTTCGCTGATGCTACCAAGACCTGTGGTCAATGCAGGTCCGGCGTCACCAAGTGATTTGAAATCAAATCCTTCGATGCCGCCCATGTCCAAATCCACACCAGGAATCGAGGGCATGCCGAATTTTCCCATTGTGCCTTTAGCGCCTTCAACAACTTCACCGGCCTTGTTCTTGGCACCTTCTACTACGTCGCCTGCACCACCTAAGATGCCTGGCAAGAATTGGAATGCTCCCCAAATCAGGGCCCCCAGTAGCAGCAGTGGAAGCAACAGCTTCAGCAATCCACCCCCAGCACTGGCAGCTTCGCCAGCTGCGTTGGCAGCACCACGACCGGCACTGCTGGCTGCACCACCAACGGCGCGACCCGCATCGCCAACTGCACCTGCAGCATTTCCAGCGGCACCAGAAACAGCGCGACCTGCATCACCAGCGGCACCGGCTACGTTGCCAAGCAAGTTTCCGAATCCCAAATCGCTTGTCAAAGAAGCTGGCATGAAAGAGCCAAGGCTCTTTTTCTGTGAGCCCAGGAAGCTTCCAAGTCCAACAGCGTCAAGTGCTTTCGCCTTCACGTGCTTGGCGATGACGCCCATGACAATCGGAGCAACGAGCTTCATGAGAGTTCCCATGACGCTACCTTTGAATCCAAGAAACTTGGCAAGAGTACCAAGCATGCTTGATTGTTCTTTTTCAGGACCAAAAATTCCCTCCAGCAATCCGCCGCCTTGCTGTGCATACTGATCAGTTGCCTGGCCACCGCCAAGCAAATCACCAAGCTTGTCGAGAACTCCAGTATCCTGCTTTTGAGTTATGTCGAAAATGTCACGCGCGCCTTGAGCATTTCCTGTTTTCTTGATCAAGCCGCCAAGAATTGACCCGGCAGCGGTTTCGAAAGCTGAGCTAGTTTTGGCTTCGTCGGTACTGCCAATCAGGCCACCGATCTTGCCCATCACTTGTTTAGTTACGGCCCCCTTGACCATATCCATTAAGTCCATGTTGTCTCCAATTGAAACGAGGTTGTTTGAAATAGATTCCTGCACGCGAACTGCGGCCGCGGCAAAGTAGTATATGGGTTTTTTCGGCTGTTGGAACTGTTGAGGGCAATAGTTTGCGAACTAGGGTAGTAGTTTGGCGTTAGTTTTTGCCTGATTGAGCGCAACGCTTAGTCAGATACTGAAATAGTTAATTCAGGTAACTTTCTGCTGGTCCAATCGCTGGACAACTTCGCAACAACCGATCTGACGCTTCGTGCACTGGTGCTGTTGAGGCTTCTTCTTTGGCCAAGACACGCTTCTCGCTCGCGACAACAGCCATGCCCAGCCGAGCCTAGACCGTTTGATAAATGTCAAAACATAAATTCTGGGGGCGAAGCTCCCGCTCCTGAGCAGGCGTCATCTGGCGCTTCAGGCTCAGCGGGAGTTTCATCCGCTTCGCCCTCCTGAGGAAGCAATTTATAAAACGCGGGCTAGCGCCCAATGGCCCTTACTTTGTAGCGGTGGAGCGCAAGCTCCCCGGTTTTATTCAGGCGGAACTCTGAGAAACGGAGGGCTCGCGCCCAAACGCTACAATTTTGCAGGCGAAGCAAGGGCCATTGGGCTAGCGCCAAAGAGGGCAGTGAAATCACAAGAACTACGTGTGGATCGCCCGACCATCGACGGCCAGTGCGGCTTCTTGCATGATCTCCGAAAGCGTCGGATGGGCATGACAACAACGCGCCAGATCTTCGCTTGAGGCACCAAAGTTCATCGCGACCGCGGCTTCCGCAATCAAGTCACCAGCTCTGGCACCAATCGCATGAACTCCAAGAATTCGATCGGTTTGAGCATCGGCGATGACTTTGATTTTTCCATCGACGTCACCAATGGCTCGGGCTCGGCCGTTGGCTCCGAAAGGGCACGAGCCTTTTCGATACTTGACGCCTTCTTCTTTTAGTTGCTCTTCGGTTTTGCCAACCGAAGCGATCTCGGGATGGGTATAAACGATCGCCGGGATCGCATCGTAGTTGACGTGTCCGTGTCCGGTCACAATTCGCTCCACACACGCGATACCTTCTTCGGATGCTTTGTGTGCCAGCATTGCACCGCCAATGCAATCACCGATCGCAAATACGCCCGGCGCAGAGGTTTGGAGTTCCTTGTTGACTTCGATAAAGCCACGCTTGTCAACCTTGACGCCAGCTGACTCAAGTCCGATGTCGTTGGTGTTGGGAGACCGGCCAGCCGAAACCAATACGCGATCGCACTTGATTGGCGCTGTGTCTTTGCAAATCACCTCGCAGTGGTTGCCAATTTTCTTGGCACTTTCAACCCACATGCTCGTGCGGAATTCCAATCCCTGTTTTTCAAACGTACGTTTGGCAAGTCTCGCGATCTCCTGGTCAAGTCCTGAAAGCACGTGGTCCATGCCCTCGAGGATGATGACTTTAGAACCAAGCCGATTCCAGACCGAACCCAATTCCAAACCGATGTATCCGCCGCCGATAACAACCAAAGTTTGGGGGACGTTGTTGTAGCTAAGCGCCGTTGTGCTGTCGCCAATGAAGTCGCCGTCAAACTCGATTCCGGGCAATCGCATTGGCACGCTTCCGGTTGCGATGACAATGTTCTTGGCGGAAATCGTATCGCCGGTGGAAACGGAGATTTTGCCGCCGCCGACAAGCCTGCCCCGGCCAACATAGGTCGTGACTTTGTTGCGCTTAAGCAGCATGTTGATGCCGCCGGTGAGCGTGTCAACAATCTTTGATTTCCGTTTCATCATCGTGGCCAAGTCGACTGTCAACTTGGTCGCTGAAATACCGTGCTCCACCATGTGGTCGCGAGCTTCGACCAGTAAGTGGCTTGATTCAAGCAGTGCTTTGCTGGGAATGCAGCCAACGCGCAGACACGTTCCGCCGAACTGTGGGTTCTCGTCGATCACCGCACTTTTTAAACCCAGCTGCGCCGCCCGAATCGCACTGACGTATCCGCCTGGTCCACCACCTAAAACGACAAGATCGAAACTCTGCTCAGCCATGATTGATTCGTATTTCTTCTTTAATGATAGTTCTCGGTTGTCGTTCGCCGCTGACTAAACTGCCCAGCGAAAGCCTGCCTCAAGATATCAAAGCCGATCGGTTCGTAGTACCGGCTTGAAAGGAGCTTGGCGCGGAAATGTTGAAATCATGAACGGCTAAGTAGCTCGGCTATCCGAGCCGAGACGAAGATTTGACGGCTCGGATAGCCACGGTTAATGGCAGTTCAACCGGGGCTATCGCCCAAACGGCTAATAAAATCACAACCTTGGAGAGCCGGGCTACTAAGGGAGCCGTGTCACTAACTTCAGACCTCAAGGAACAATCGAGCTGGTTCTTCGAGGACTTCTTTGATCGTTTTGAGGAAACCGACGGCTTCTTTCCCGTCGACCATACGATGATCGTAAGTCAACGCAACGTACATCATTGGACGGATCACGACTTCACCATTAAGTGCAATTGGACGATCCTGAATTGTGTGCAGTCCAAGAATTCCGCTTTGCGGCGGATTGACGATCGGCGTTGACAGCAACGAACCGTAGACTCCGCCGTTACTGATCGTAAACGTTCCACCTTTAAGATCATCAGGCACGACTTTGTTTTCCTGTGCCAAAGCCGCGTACTCTCCGATCTTGCGCTCCACGTCGGCAAAGCTCATTCGCTCAACGTTTCGAAGAATCGGAACGACCAAGCCTTTGCCGCCGCCGATAGCGATTCCGATGTCATGGTAGTTTTTCATGATGACTTTGTCGCCACGAATCTCGGCGTTGATCGCCGGGAATCTCTTAAGCCCTTCCACGGCGGCTTTGGCAAAGAAAGACATGAAACCAAGCTTGACCCCGTGCTTCTTCAAGAATGGTTCTTTGTACTTGGCCCGCAGTTCCTTGACCGGCAACATGTCGATTTCATTGAACGTCGTCAGAAGCGCTGCGGTTTGTTGCGCTTGAACGAGCCGTTTGGAAATTGTGCGACGAATCATGCTCATTGGAACTGATTTCTCTTCGCGTGATCCGGTGACAGGTGCTTCTGCCCAAGCCGTGTCAGGTTTGGGTGTCGGCGCGCGGCGTTGGGGCGTCGTTGCGGCAGGCGCCCCGGGCTGAACACGAGCTGGCTCTGCGGCCGCACCGGCTGCTGCGCCGCCGGAAGTTCCTGAACCAGGTTTCAAGCCTTTTTGGTGTACGTAATTTAAAACGTCTTCTTTAAGCAAACGTCCTCCCGGCCCAGTAGGAGTAATTGCATCAGCAGATATTTGGTATTCGTCGAGCACTCTTTCAGCCGCCGGCATGATCCAATCAGCTTTGGTGGCTGGAGGGGTGGCAATGGCTGTGGATGAACTTCCCGCCGCCGATGTCGCGGACGCGGGTTGAGCCGCAGCGGCCGGTTTCTCGCCCGGTTGGATAACACAAAGCAAATCCCCGACCTGTGCAAACTCGCCTTCGCTGACTTTGATCTCGGCAAGCGTTCCCGATTTCTCGGAGCTCAATGCCTGCGAAGCCTTTTCAGATTCCAATTCGACGATGTCTTCGCCTTTTTCAATCCAGTCGCCCGGTTGCTTCATCCAACTGGCAACTTGAACTTCCTGAATTGACTCGCCGAATTCTGGGACTTTGATTTCAAACATAGCAATGGCTTTTGGTTTTTAAGTTAATGATTGTGACTGGATTTGAGACCGAAGCGTGCGAGGTTGGTCGCTGGCTCCTTTTCAGTTTTGGCGTTTACTTAGTGAACCGCCGTTTTAACGCTCGCGGATTTAATTGCAGGCATCGCCTCGTTCATCAGTTCTTCCTGTTCCATTTTGTGGGCTTTTTTGGAGCCAGTTGATGGACTTGCCGACTCAGGCCGACAGACGACTTTGAGAGGCCATCGCTCCTCGAATCCGAACTCGTCCCATTTGACTTTCATGAAGTACCAAGCCCCCATGTTTCGCGGTTCTTCTTGAACCCAGAAGATTGGCGTGCCGGCCGGATATTGGCTGAGGCAGGCCTCGATTTCTTTGGCAGGAAGCGGATAGAGCTGCTCAAGCCGGATCACGGCAAAGTCGTCACGCTCTTGCTTGGTTCTGGATTTCAATAGATCGACACCGATCTTGCCCGTCGTCAATAAAACGCGAGTCGGCTTTTGAGTTCTAGTGACTTGAGTATCGGGCAGCACTCTTTGGAAGCTTCCCGACGTGAAATCGCTGATCGGCGACGTCACGAAGGGTTCACGTAGCAGACTCTTTGGCGTAAACACGACCAGCGGTTTTCGCCACTTTCGTTTGACCTGGCGACGCAGTAAATGAAAGTGCTGTGCCGCTGTTGTTGGTAACGCAATCTGAATATTGTGTTCGGCAGACGAAGTCAAAAAACGCTCCAGCCGGCCACTACAGTGCTCAGGCCCGGCGCCTTCAAATCCGTGTGGTAGCATCATCACCAATCCACTCAGCCGATCCCATTTATCTTCTGCACTGCAGATGAACTGGTCGACGATGACCTGGGCTGCATTGTAAAAGTCACCGAACTGAGCTTCCCAGATAATCAAACCATCGGGCGAATCGAGGCTATAGCCATAATCGAACCCCAGCACGCCGGCTTCGCTCAGGGGGCTGTTGATAATGTTGAGGCTTGCTTGGTTGGGGGAAAGATGTTGCAGCGGCGTTAGACGCTCGTTGGTTTCGACATCACGCAGCACGGCGTGACGCTGGCTGAATGTGCCGCGTCCACAATCCTGCCCGGACAGCCGAACCTCATGGCCTTGGACCGAGAGTGTTCCAAATGCGGCCAGTTCGGCAGTTGCCCAATCAATGTTACGATTGCCTTTGGAGGATTCGACACGGCCTTCAAGAACTCGTTTGAGTTTACGGTGAAGGTTGAAGCTCGCTGGCACGGTCGCCGCTTTTTCTATCACATCGCAAAGCAGGCCTTCATCGACACCTGTGTCGACATCGTCGTCCTCTCGCTCGTATCCACCGTAGTAGCCAGACCACAGCCCTTCCCCTGTTTGAGTGTCGGGGACGTAGCTGCCGGAGCCTTTGGTGGTTTCGAATTCTGCTTCAAGCTGCTTGCCGCGATCCTCGGCGATCTTGTCGGCTTCTTCCTGAGTTACCTCCTGCATCTTCAGCAGTCGTTTTAGGTAACTATCGCGAATCGTTGGCAAGCTATCGATCGTTTGGTACATCAACGGCTGTGTGAACCGAGGTTCGTCGCTTTCGTTGTGTCCAAATCGCCGGTAACAATACATGTCGATCACCACGTCACGCTGGAACTCGCGACGGAACTCCATTGCCAGATTCACGACCTGCGCGACGGCTTCGGGGTCTTCGCCGTTGACGTGAAAAATCGGGACCTGCAGCATCTTTGCCACATCGCTGGCGTAAGTTGTGGAGCGACTGTCGTGGGCGTCGGTCGTGAATCCGATTTGGTTGTTGACGATCACGTGCAGTGTCCCGCCGATTTTGTAGCCTTCGAGTTGACTCAAGTTCAACGTTTCCTGCACGACGCCTTCTCCTGCGAAGGCCGCGTCACCGTGAATCAAGACCGTCATCATTTCGGAATGGTCGGTGTCGTTATGCCGCGCCTGTTTGCTACGGCAGCGTCCCATCGCAACCGGATTGACGAACTCAAGATGGCTAGGATTGAAGCACAGCGAAATGTGAACCGATTTGCCTTTGCTGGTCGTCCAGTTGTTGCTGTGCCCAAGGTGATAAAGCACGTCACCGCCACCTCGGTTTTTCTCGGGATCGGGATCATCGAATCCCCAAAAGATGTTTTGCGCCCGCTTGCCCATAATGTTGGCCAACACATTGAGCCGCCCCCGATGAGCCATTCCCAAAACGACTTCTTTGACGTCGTGATCACCGGCTTTCTCCAAAACCAAGTCCAACAGCGGGATCAGCGTTTCGGCTCCCTCGAGCGAAAATGTTTTTGCACCAAGGAACTTTTTGCGCATGAACTCTTCGAAGATCACGGCATCAGTTAGCTTCGTCAGGATTCGCAATTGAGTCTTGCGGTGCAGCTGCATTCGATTCCGGGAGCCTTCCATCCGCCGCTGCAACCAGTGCCGGCAGTTGGCCGAGTCGATGTGCATGAACTGAACGCCAATCGAGCGGCAGTAGGTCTGACGCATCAGATTAACCAACTCCTCAAGCGTCCGTACGTTTTTTCCATCTACGGTCCGAGAGGAAAAACTGCGCTGAAAATCGGCGGGATCAAGCCCGTATGATTCAAGACTCAGTTCGCTATTGGATTCTCGCGGGCGGCCAAGTGGATCTAGATTGGCGATCAGATGCCCTCGAACCCGGTAGCCGCGAATCAGTTGATCGACGCGGTCCTGAAGTTGGGCGACACTTTGGCTGCGCTTGCTGGTATGTTGCGATTCAGAATCAACTGGAGCGGCGTTAGACGGCAATCCCGAAACGTCGAGGTCGTTGGATTCGGGATCGAAATCGGAAAAGTAGTTTTGCCATTCCGAGGGCAGGGAGCCTGGGTCTTGCAGGAAGTCTTCGTACAGGCTGTCGATGTAAGCTCGACTAAATACATTCATTGTTGGTTGCCGATGATCATCTTGAAATTGACCGGACGAAGCACGGCAAGCCAGACCCGCGAGATTGTCCAATCCTGACAATTCTCAGATACTCGTTGTCGCCAAACTGCCAGGTAATTGGCGCCTCATCAATGGCGCCAATTTAAGGTAAGGTCCAAACGTACCGAAGTGGTACTCTCAAAGCGAACCAGTTCAATCAACCAAGCTCAAAACGAGCCAGCGAGCGGGGCAAGTCAAAACCAGTATCTGCTTTGATTTTGAATTATCACAAATTAGCGAAATCCGCCTACTGCATCTATCTCACAATTTAGAAAAAAAGTCCGAATCTGCGTTCCATGCACGGCAAGTTAAACATACAAGTTAACACTTTTGATCGATTAGTTTTCAGACACCAACGCCTGCAAGACTTTGTCAGCCAACAGGCAAGTGCAGCAATCTCGGCGGAGTGCTGGAGGAAGTTGAAATTGGGGTTGTGGGGCTTGGTGAATCCGAATTGAAAAAAGTGGCTTGAGTCTCAGAAGCTCCAGTCGGCAAGTCGTATCGATAAATCGGGATCCAACGCGGCCCCAGTTTGAGAAAATTGTTGTCACCTCATAAAACTGAGATACGCGGCCGGGAATGCCAGTTACAATTCATTATTCGAAAGTCTTTTTGAATCGGCTGATTTTTGGGCTTGCTCGGAATTGAACCGCTTAATTTTGGTCTGTTTTATGCCTGTCACGATCGCTTGCCCTAAATGCCAAACGAGGTACAAGCTGCCCGATAGCGCTTTGGGTAAGCCGGTGAAGTGCAAGAATTGTGGCGCAGGATTCAAGACCAAAGCTGGCCCAACAGTTCAAGCCCAACAGCAACCAGCTCCCGCGAAACAGAAACTGCCATCCCGACAATCGCCTTCTCAAAACGTTTCGCAGCAGCAGAAGGCCCAGGAAATGGCCAAGCTTGGCATCGACGGTCCGCTGCGTCGTCAAGCCGATATTTTTGGAGCAGCACTACCGCAAGGTGCTAGCCAATTGGGCAATTACGCAGCCGAAGATCCCGGGTTTGATGATCGAGCGGTCGCCGGTGTTGGTTTGGAGTCGGAGAAAGAGCAAGGGCCAACCGATGAGGGGATGGAAGCGATTCTCGACAATCCATTTGTTTCTCCTCAAAGCAGTGGAAGCAAGGTCAAGAAACAGCGAGCCAAAAGAAGAACAACGACCGAGTCCAGCCGATACACAGTTGCAAAAATTGGGATTCGTGTATTCCAAGTCTCCCTCTTTGTGCTTTTGGGAGTTGGAGCTGCCCTGGGGCTTTTGACGATACTGGGGCGAACTGGCGCGCTGGCAGAAATTGTCAAAGCAACTGGTTCCAGCGCTGCGTGGTTTCTGGGGATTCTGTATGTGGTCCTGTTTGGGGCGTACTGTCTGTCTTTGTTTTTCGCCTTCATCGGCCAGGTCATTTGCATCTTTTCCCCTGAAGGCGACGAGAAACTTTTTGCTGGGTTGGCGGTAGGCAGTTTAGTTAGCGCTGGTGTCGTCGTGCTCGTCATGGTAATCATGGGGATTGCGCAGGCGAGTTCCGTGAGCCCCGATTCTCCCAACCTCGGACAAGGGGCGGCCGTACTGGCAATCGGGGGGCTCGTTGGTGCGTTTTTGGTCTACTCGCTTATTCTGAGTAATTTATTGTTTCGACGATGGGTCTAAAACCCTCGCCTTCAGGCGACCCCCTCGGGATTTTGTTATGCTGATCTGATGGAAAACTATCGGACAGGTTCGCATACGCGTTATAGCATAGAGTACCACTTCGTCTGGATAACG
>CALJOA010000136.1 GCA_937981585.1 uncultured Pirellulaceae bacterium
CCCATGCGTCAGCATGGGGTTATCGGCTTTCGAATCGCAACAGCATCTTTCATTAGCGTTTTAGTGTTCAATAGCTGTAAGTTTTTTCCGTTCTTGTTGCTACAATCGGAAATCCAACTAGCGCTACCCATTTTAATCTGGATCGACTTTGGCCATTCTTAAACTCTCCGGTGGAACCGTTTACGATCCGACCAATGGTGTTGACGGTGAAGTTCGTGATCTTTGGATCCAGGACGGCAAGATCGTCGCGGCTTCGGCGCCCGGTGCAGATTCCGAGTCAGTCAAGACAATCGACCTCACCGGAATGGTCGTCATGGCTGGCGGCGTTGACATGCACTGTCATATCGCCGGCCCCAAAGTCAACACCGCACGCAAAATGCAGCCGGAACAAACGCGGGCCGCGGCCGTTTCCAGCCGTCGGGCAACTGACGGATCGTGGTTACACGGCGGATCATTGGCCAGCGTACCCAGCATTTTCACAACCGGGTATCAGTACACCGGACTGGGCTATACGACTTGTTTTGACGCAGCCGTTTCTCCGTTGGCCGCCCGGCATGTTCACCGGGAATTTGACGCGATCCCAAACGTTGATACCGGATTCTTTGCGCTAGTAGGCAACAACCATTTCGTCATGGACTGCGCTGCCAGAGGCGATGAAGCGGGTCTGCAATCGTTCCTAGGTTGGTTGATGAACAAGGCCGGTGCCTTTGCGCCCAAGATCGTCAATCCAGGCGGTGTTGAGCTGTTCAAGCAATCGCGTGATGGCAATGCCCGCGATCTGGACCAAATCGTTGATGGTTTCAATGTCACGCCTCGCCAGATCATCAAGTCCGTAACTCGCGCCGCCAATGAAATCGGGCTTCCTCATCCTGTTCACATTCACACCAACAATCTTGGCGTACCGGGAAACTGGGAAACGACTTTGGAGACGCTTAAATCGGTCGATGGCATGAAAGCCCACCTGACCCACATTCAGTTTCACAGTTACGGCGGCGGTGGTGCCGGAGGAGATGCGGATCAGGAACAGACGCTTTGCTCGAAAGTCCGTCCGCTGGCTGAGTTTGTCAACAGCCACAAGAATGTGACCGTTGATGTGGGCCAAGTTCTGTTTGGCAAGACAACCAGCATGACCGGTGATGGTCCGCTTGGTTACTACCTGCAAAACGTCAGTGGTGAGCGTTGGTATTGCTCGGATACGGAGTTGGAATCGGGCTGCGGCGTTTCCCCGATTGCGTACAAGAACAAGAACTTCATCAACGCGCTCCAGTGGGCGATCGGGTTGGAGTGGTACCTGATGGTCGACGATCCGTGGCAAGTCGTGATGAGCACCGATCATCCCAACGGCGGAAGTTTTTTGGCTTATCCGCACATCATCCGGCTGTTGATGGACCGCAGCTTTCGCGAGGAGACACTGGCGGGGGTGAACCAGCGCGTGCTAAAGCACTCCAACCTCCCCGATCTCGACCGAGAATATACGCTTGGCGAAATCGCGGTGATCACCCGAGCCGGTCCGGCACGAATTTTGGGTCTGCCCAACAAAGGGCATCTCGGTGTCGGAGCCGACGCCGACATCTGCGTTTACAATCCCAGCTCCAACTACGAAGAGATGTTCGCGTTGCCGCGGATGGTGATCAAAGCCGGCTACATTCTGGTTGACGATACCGAGATTCGTCAAACCGTTTCCGGTAAGACGCTCACGGCAAGCCCGAACTATGACCAACAAAGAGATTCGCAGATCCAAGAGTGGTTCAACGAAAACTATTCGCTCAACGTGCGAAGCTTTGGTGTTTCAGGTGATGAGCCACGGTTGCAGGAATCGGTTTGAAGTCTGGCGCGTCGGGTTACCATTAAGTGTCAAATTGCTCTCCGGAAGTGCCATTTTTGTGACAACTGGCTGAACTTAATCTGACGAAATCTGCCGCAAGCTTAACGTATTGACCAAAAATACTTAGTGAAAGGGAAACCCATGGCGACGACGATCACTTTTTATGGCCACGCAACCTTTGGCGTGAATGTGGATGGCACCAATTTGGTCATTGATCCGTTTTTGGCTCCCAACAACCCGCTTGCCACGGTAACAGCCGATGACGTTGAGGCAGACTATGTGCTGATCACGCATGGCCATGGCGATCATATCGCCGACGCGATTGGCATTGCCCAGCGCACGGGCGCAACCACAATTTCAAACTACGAGATTTACCAGTGGCTTGAAAAAAACGGTGTCGAAAAAGCCCATCCGTTGCACATTGGCGGAGGGTTCGACTTCCCGTTTGGTCGCGTCAAGCTGACGATTGCGCATCACGGAAGTGCACTTCCCGATGGCAGCAATGGTGGCAATCCGGCGGGAATTCTGCTGACGCTTAACGATGGCAAGCGTATTTATTTCGCCGGCGACACGGCGTTAACGTACGACATGAAGTTGATCGGCGATGCCGGTGGCGTTGATTTGGCCGTGCTACCCATTGGCGACAATTTTACGATGGGGCCAGAAGATGCGATCCGGGCGGCGGAGTTCGTGAAGGCCAAACACGTGATCCCGTGTCACTACAATACGTTTCCGCCGATTCAGCAAGATCCTATTGCGTTTGCAGCAGATTTGAAGCAAGCCACAGGGATTGACTGCACGGTCATGCAGGTAGACGACATCTTAGAGTGCTGAATCGGTCGCGGCAAGCGAAGCAAGTTGAAGCCAAGACATGTCGAATGTTGACAGAAAGTTGGATTCGTCACGGTGTAATTCCATTTTGGTTTTTTCGATTGCGACCATCAGTTCATCTGTCAGCATGTCTAATGGTCGGCATTTTTAGCCTTTCCAAAAGCCTCTCCTGCAGGCATGTGATTCACATAGCTCAGATCATCAAATCCCGGCGGTTACCAAACGCCCATCTCTACTTCAGCTTCACACCCGTCTGGCTCAGGATTTCGCGGATCGCGGTTCGATCTTGGCCGCTCAGATGCGCAAACTCCTCGTCTTTGTTTTCATCGGAGAGAATCTCGTTCAGCTCGGCGTAAACCCGGGTTAGCACGCCATCTGGCAACGACTTAAAAGCGTCAGAGTAGATTAGGAAACTACAAGGAAATCGAAAAATTCGCTTCGTCAAATCGAACTGTCGAAGGCTCCGCTGGTCAGAATCGAACGGACCAAGCGACTCAAAATGTTCTGCGAAATCACCGTCGCCCTTGATAGGGCTGGCCAGCTCCACCTCGTCGCAAAACAACAGCGCTCTGACGACTTTTTTGGAAGCCGAATCAAACCGCCTGCGCGTTGAATCCGATTCGAAGTCAACACCACGCTTGAAGATCTTGTTCATCGCAGCCGCATCGTACATTGTCTGCTGGCCTGCATAGTTCGCCTCAGTCAAAATATTGTGCATGTGGACTTGATGCTGCAAAACCAACTGCGCCACGATGTCGCTGGTTGGCACAAGATAAGGTTTGACATTCAGTAGCTTGGCTAGATCGGTTTGGTTGGCACCTTTCTCACGATCCAACTCTTGGGGCTGGCGATTGAATCGTTGATAGCCGGTCTTGGCTGGCTTTTGCATCCACGAATTTCCCAGATGTCGAAGATCTCCATGGGTCCCCGAAACGAACCAGCCGCCGAACCGATTTTCAAACTTCGACAACGGCGAGATCAAGTGCGTCCCCAAACTGTACTCAGGCATCCCGGTCTCGTTGGGGAAAACGCTCCGAACGATGTGGCCTGGGCGGCCGCGGGTATGTGACGAACCATGACACTGCAAACATCGGGACGTCTCGCGAACAATTTTTTGCTTTGCCGCTTGATCCTGCTTGATCGAGTAAAACGTTCCGCCGAGCTTTGGATCAGCCGCAGAAATCTCGATGACACCACCATTCTGCACCCAACCAACATAAACATCGTCGTTGAAGTAGATCGCCCTCGGATGGGCAGGATCAATCCGGCTGACCTGCAGGCTGGTCTTGGAAAAAACAAGCCCCTGAGAAGATTCGGGAATTTCCAAATTATTTAAAAGCGATTTCAAATAGCCGTGCTGCTGGTCCCAGACAAGCTCTTTTGAGCCGTCGGCGAGCGCCTTGGATAACTGGAACACTTTGTCAGTAGGCTCAGATTCGCTGTAGCTGATCGGCGCGTTTTCATACTTCGTCTGGGCGGTGACAAGCGTAGCAGGGGCAAGCAGGCACAAAAACAACAGAGCAAGTGTCTTTTTCATCGAGTTCCGTCTACTCCACTCATCGGTCTAATCAAAAGATCTAAAAAACGTTATCCACAACAGCACCCGATTGCGTTCATGCGCTCATTTTCGGCTGATGACTGATTATCGCATGGGCCGAGACGAAACCGCCTGCCGTTTACCAAGCCGTCAGATTACTGGATCAAACCAAAATATCAGCTCCACCGGCAAATTAAGCCGTGCCCGGAACATGTCTCTTTATTTCAGATCACCCAGTTCGGGATCCTAATAGCAACTTTCACTGGATAACTGATTAGGTTACACCGGTTTACCGAAAAAACGAGTACCGAACTAACTTGGCAAGTAAAATCACAACCTAAGATTTGGCAAGAATCGTTGCTCGCTGAAGCTTCGAGTTATGATTGAAGATGAAAAATAGCTGATAGCAAGCGGCGGACAATCGGTCGTCAAAGACGAGAAACATTTCACGCAACGCCTATTTTGAAATTTAGCTGGAGCACACAACCGTTTTGGCAATCACGTTATCCTGGATCGCTTTGTTTTCTCTAATGGCCTTGCTGATTTTGCAAGGGATCCTGGTGTTCCGATATTTCGGCATCATGACTACTAAGCGGCAGCAAGCCCTACCCCCTGGCAACCCAGCGGAAGAACCAACCGCTCAGCCATATTCTCCGCACACCGCCGTTGTTCTTTGCCTCCGGGGTGATGACCCGAGCCTTGCCGCCTGCCTCAATTCGCTGGTTGCTCAGACCTACCCGAACTTCGAGATTCATTTTGTGATCGACTCGCCGCAAGATCCGGCGACAAAAACACTCGAGCGTTTTTTCGAGACCAACTCAAACTGCCCGATCAAGTCGAAACAAGTCTTCCTGACGGGAAACTCTGATTCAAACTCGATCATCGAGACCTGTAGTTTGAAGAACCAATCATTGATCGCCGCGATCTCCAATGCCGACCAAGCAATCGAAGTCTTCGCTTTGGTCGACGCTGATGGAGTCGTCGAGCCAAACTGGTTGGCGGATTTAGTTGCACCGCTTGCCGACCGATTCGTTGGCGCAACGACTGGCAGTCGCTGGTTTGCGCCGCTCCAACGCGATCCCGGCTCGCTGGTCAGACAAACTTGGAATGCGGCGGCACTGCCTCAGATGAGTTTCTACAACATCCCTTGGGGCGGAGCGTTGGCGCTCAAGCGCTCCGCGATTGAGTACTGCGACTTGCTGTTCCACTGGAGCGAAGGTTTCTGCGAAGACACAATGCTGCCAAAACTGCTTGACGATAATGATTATTGGCTGGTACAAGTTCCCAGCGTGATAGTCGAGAGTACTGAATCGACAACGCTGCCATCAGCTTTGAACTGGATCTCACGACAACTTCTGACCGTTCGGCTTCATCACGAGAGTTGGCCGCTTGTGCTTGGACATGCGATCTTCTCTGGCGTTTGTTTAGGCGGTTCATTTCTGACAATGGCCATGTGTGTCTGGCATCTTGAGTTCTTTCCCGCGGCAAGACTATTGTTGGCGATCATCACTTTTCTGATCGCCAACGTGGGCTTGCTTCAAGTCATCGAACGGGCCAATCGGCGCGGAGCGTTGGCTCTGCCCAAGAGTTCCGAGAACGAAAGCGATGGAGAGCCAAAGAAGATAATTGACTCGCTTGGCCCTCGATTTTATTGGGCTTTGCTAACCCAGTTGGTGTATCCGCTGATCGCAATCAAAGCCGCGTTGATGCGGAGCGTCCAATGGCGGGGAATCACTTACTCGATCGGCCCGGGGAAGAAGATCACGATGGACGCGTACCATCCGTATCAGGAATGGTCGCGAACAACTGACTCGGATGCTTCGCTTTGATGAAAAAGCATTCCGCATTCCCCATGGTCGACTCGCTGGGTGGCTGGATTGGGATCGCGAGGTACGAGCAAGAAGCCCAGATCGTGAAGGTTCGTTGTGGCTTTGAAAACTGGGGGCTCGCTTAGGCTCGACCCCAGCCACCCAAATCTGGGAGCCAGCCAACACATTCAACATTCCGCATTCCGCATTCCGCATTCCGACCTACCCATCTTCCTTCATCACGCTCTCAAGCGGTTCTGACCAATCAATCTGCCCATCGCTGATCTTCTCAGTCGAGCTCTCATCATTTCGCATCAACAGATCATTGATCTGGAGGTCACTCAACTTCAAAACCGGACACGAATCATCAGGCAGCCCAGCAGTGACTTCGAACACGCCATCGATGGTCGCCAACTGCCATTGCCCACCGCCGGGACCATGAATGTCCAAGCCGATTTTAAATAGCTTGTTAGCGCTGCTCATTCCCAGAACGCCCATTGTCTTTTGCGCCGCAAGCGCGATCTCGGTGAGGTGGGATTCGATCCATCGCGCAACTCGCGGAGCCTTGGGACGGGCTTTACCCCAATTGTTGTGCTTGCCGAATTCCAGGAATCGGAAAATCATTGGCTTGTCGATGGCCGGGCAAACGAGGTGCCCCGCAAACTTGTTCACATTCGACTTATCAAAATGTGGATCGCTTGTTTCATAAGACGCATAGATACTGGTGTTTTCGAATAGCGTCTTGGCAAAATCGTTCTCTGCCTCGCGCTCAGCATCAGTACCGCAAAACTCGACGCCACTGGAATTGAAATATTCGTAACAGCACTCGATCACCTCGCGCGGCGTCGTGCACTTGTCAGGTACCAAATGGTACGTTCGTCCATAGGCTTCGGGCGTACAAATGAGATGCGTAAGAGTGCGAGAAACCCAATCAACTGGAACGAGATTTCGAGGTTCATCGCCGTCCATCGGTAAACGAATCGGTGTTTCGATCACGCCTTCTTCGTTCGGCTGTTGCTGCGGCACGAGCATCGAGAACAAGCGCAAGTAAAGAAACAACCCGTGATAGGTCGACGTGTAACCTGACTTTGAATCGCCAACCACCACGCCTGGGCGATAGATTGTCTTTGTCTCAAAACAGTCGGCTTGCTGGACAAGCTGCTCTGACTGAAACTTGCTGATCTCGTAATCGTTTCGAAACTCTTGCCCAACATCCAGTTCGTCTTCGGTTACGACTTTGTCTCGCCGACCACAAACATAAGCTGTCGAGATGTAGTGAAAATGCTTGATCCTCGACTGACGTGAAAACTCAATCACGTTTTTTGTTCCACCAAGGTTGGTGCGCCAAGGATCGGCGTCTCGGTCCTGACCATTGAACTTGAGGACTGCCGCACCGTGAATCACTTGATCACAATACTCGCGGACCCAGCTGGCGCTCTTATCCGACAACCCGAGGTTCGGTTCGCAAATCTCCCCACTGAAAATCACGGGACGAGGTAAGCGATGCCCCAGTTCTTGCTCCCACATTTGCAGGATCGTTTCGACTCGCTCGCGAGCCAACACTTGTCTGACGGGACGCACCAGAACCGCAAGCTTCTTGCCTTTAAGCAAAAGGTCACGCATCAGATATCGGCCAACTAAGCCCGTAGCCCCAGTCAGCAGGGTATAACGCTTGTTGGAACGTGGTTTGACACTGAAAGAATCATCGTTGGACAGTTGGGTCACGAATTCGCCTTGCTGAGTCGGAGCGACGTCAGATGACGATGGACCGAACTAAAAGTGCTACAACATTTGTAGCAAGAATTATGTAAAATCACGGTGTTCCAAGCCTTGGGTTAACGTCGACAAGGAAGCGGTAAAACGTCAAAGCGTTCTAAGACTGCCGGTACCAACCGACCGCTGAAAATCAGACGACTTTAAATCCAAAGCAGTCCATGATTATGCCTCAAAGTAAAACATTTTCAATTTCAAAACGATTGACATCGGACGACTCATGGCCCCTAGAAGTTTCATCGATTTGACCGCTAAATCCCTACACTTTCAGCACCCCGCCCCCGAAAGACAAAGGCCGAAGCTGTCGTGCCCGGCTTCAATCCTCCTGTTTTCGTTGTTTATATGGCCAACAACGGCTTGTAAGGCAGGCCAAGACTTAGATGGAGTTGCTGCCCCCGATTCAGAACTTCGCCTACCGCTATCGGATCGTGACAGGATTGCTGATGGTTGGATATCGTTGTTCGACGGTCACTCGCTGTTTGGTTGGCGAGCGGTTACCAAGGCGAATTGGAAGGTCGAGAACGGCGAGATACAAGTCTCCAAGGGCGAGCGGGGACTACTCCGAACGACCTCCCAGTTCGACGATTACGAAATGACGTTTGAGTACAAAGCCAATGAGCGAACCAACAGCGGTGTGTTCCTGCGGACCAGCCCCAAACCTGGCAGCGTGACCCGCGACTGCTACGAATGGAATATCGCCAGCCCCAAAGATCATGATTACTTCACCGGCGCGCTGGTCGGTCGAGCCAAAACGAAACTCAAGGTATCTCATGGTGTGTGGCATCATGTTCGAATCCTCTGTGACGGCAACAAAGTCCACGCTTGGATCGACGATGAAAAAGCCGTCGAGTACGAAGATCCGGAACCGCTGGGGCGCGGCTACATCGGATTGCAATTTAATTCAGGCGAGATCTCATTTCGCAACATTTTTTTGAAGCCTATCAACGCAGATAATCTGTTTGACGGGAAGAATCTCGAAAATTGGAAAACCGATCAGAAACTGGCCAGCAAATTCTCTGTCACCGACGACGGCGAGTTGCAGATTCTGGGCGGCAGAGGCCAGATCGAATCCAAACAACAGTACGGTGATTTCATTTTTTCGATGCAGTGCCAAACCAATGCAGAGGGCCTCAACTCCGGTGTCTTTTACCGCTGTATTCCGGGCGATGTGATGAACGGCTACGAAAGCCAGATTCAAAATAAGTTTAAGAACAATGATCGAACCCACCCAGCCGATTGTGGCACTGGAGGAATTTTCAGGCGGATCAACTCTCGGTACGTCAATGCAGACGATAAGGCTTGGTTTTCCAAGACGATCGTCGCCAGCGGTCCACACGTTGGCGTTTGGGTTAACGGTTATCAGGTAACCGACTGGACCGACAAGCGAAAACCGAATGCCAATCCCCGAAAGGGATTGCGATTGGAAAAAGGAACCATCATCTTTCAGGGTCACGACCCAACGACCGACATTTTGCTCAAGAACATTCGTGCCAAAGAAATAGCGGCCCGTCGTCCGGCGAAGAAGTAGTGAATCTGCCGAGCAGGCCGGCAGAGTTTGGGTGGCTGGTTCCAAGATTCGGGTGGCTGGTTCCAAATTTCGGGTGGCTGGGGTCGAGCCTAAGCGAGCCCCCAGTCTTCACAGCCAAAACAAACCTTTACGATCTGGGGGCTCCTCGCTCGTGCCTCGCGATCCGACCCCAGCCACCCAGAAACCCAGCCACCCTGACATTGGCTACTAACTAACGGCGTCTCCGCTCGTTTCGGCTTCGAGTCCCGGGCAGGCATCGTCAGCCCACCAATTACTTCAACGATTGCAGCTTTCGCAATTTCTTTGGAAGTGGAAAACTGACATGCTCTTCGCGAACGATGACCGGCTCAACGGTCGCATCGTAGCGATCCTTCAACCACTCAATGCATTCGTTGACGACGACCTCAGGGGCGCTTGCTCCGGCTGTCATGAACACGGTCTCGACGCCTTCGAGCCACTTAGGATCCATGTCGGAAGCCCCATCGATCAAATACGAATCGACGCCTTCGTCTTCGGCAAGCTCTCGAAGCCGTTGACTGTTGGAACTGTTCTGGCTGCCGAGCACGAAACAGATGTCGGCGCCGGCGGCGATCTTTTTAACGGCTTCCTGGCGATTCTGAGTCGCGTAGCAAATGTCCTCTTTGGGTGGATTGACTAGGTTGGTGAACCTCTCGCGCAGCGCTGCGATGATTCGATTTGCGTCATCAACCGACAACGTCGTCTGGGTCAAATAAGCCACCTTTGCGTCTGCGGCGACATCGAGCTTGGCAACGTCTTCTTCCGATTCAACGAGAACCATCGACTCAGGCGCTTCACCCATCGTTCCGATGACTTCGTCGTGCCCCTCGTGTCCGATCAGAAAAATGGTGTAACCTTCGCGCGCGTACTTGACGGCTTCGAGGTGTACCTTGGTCACGAGCGGACAAGTCGCATCGATGGCATTCAAATTTCGTGACTGAGCGACCTGCCGGATCTCAGGCGAAACGCCATGAGCCGAGAAAAGCAAAACCGAACCGACTGGCACTTCTTCCAGAGAGTCGACAAAGACGGCGCCCTTCTCTTTGAACGACTCCACCACAAACTTGTTGTGGACAATCTCATGATAGACGTAAACCGGCGCGCCGAACTCTCGAAGCGTCAAATCAAGGCTTTCGATTGCCATGTTGACGCCCGCACAAAAACCACGTGGACTCGCTAATAGAATCTTCATTTTATTCTCTTCGTTTGGTTTCGGAATTGCATCCCGAATCATTGGTCGATGAACCAATCGTTCACCACTTCGGTAAATAAAATCGGTAGGCAAAGAATGCGGTGTTGCGGCACTGATTCTTGAGTTTGGCTGCGAAATTCAAAATCGCGTTCCAACGAACGCGATATCAAACTCGACACGACCAGACAGATTATCTTACTTGACCGACACGATTTAAGGGAGACAACATCTTGGAGCACTTTCGATTCACATTGCGATTGGTTAACCTGAATGCCATCAATGACCTGCCGTTGAGCCAACCCCACTCTGGAACACGACAATGCCTGAATCTCGCGAACACATCGAACTCAATTCTGACTCGATCGACCGCGGCTACAAAAGCTGCAAAGGAGCCGTCAAAAAGTTCTTCAAAGGAATGCTCTGGCCGATCAGCAATATGCCAGGCCAGCAGCGACGTGGACTCGATACCGTCCTTTTCAACTTGATGCGTACGATAGATCTGCTTGATCTCGACAGCGCTGATGGTCTTTCGCTCGACATCTGGCATGAGATGCGTGACGACATGAGCGACGCACTCCAAGGCAAATGCACAACCGTTGAGTTGGCCGCACTGGCCGACACTGCCCAAAAATTCAAGATTCCTCAGCAGTATCTTTTCGATCCGCTGCGAGGCGCCGACCACTGGATTCGAAACCGCCAGTTCAAGACGTTTGATGAACTTGATAATTTTTGCAGCCTCGTTGGTGGCGCTTCGATGGCAGCCGCGATTCCGGTTCTTGGCCCCATCGAAGACGGCTGGGAACTGGATGCGATCTGCTGCGGCAAGGCTGCGATGCTGACGCATTTGCTGGCCAGCTGTGTCAACGATCTAAAACAGAACAAGGTTTTCCTTGCTCAGGACGACATCGAAGATTGTGAAGTCGACATTCCGCGTTTGAAAATGAGAGAGCAAAGCAAGTCGTTCCGTTATCTGGTTCGTCTTTATACTTCGCGAATCGAGAAGATGTTCTTGGAGTGTTCTGGGCTTGCCAGCCATCTTGATTTCGACGGCAACCGCAGCATGAAGTCGTTTCTTTCGATGAACTGGAAGATGCTGCAAAAGATGAAAGTCGAACCAGAGTGTATTCTACCCGAAGAAGGTGTGCTCTCTGGGAGGGACCAACTGTCGCTCAAATCTCGGCATCTGCTGGGAATGGATAAGTCACTGCCATGCGTCAAGGAATTGGAACACTCGCACCATTGAGTGAGAAAGATTCCAAGCCGCTCTTGGCTGCCTAATAGTCGACTCTCTTCGCTTTTCTCAACTCCACGGAAGTCCACAAAACCAGTGGACTACGGGCTCGATCCGTACCAATGGTCAGCGAAACCTCTAAAAATCCGTTATCCGGATATATGGGTTGTAACGCCTAAAGGCCAAATCTTCAAAGAAGCTCTTCGAACATTGAACTTCTCGCCTGCCATCAAAGTTTTTCAGCGTAGGTTTTCCTAACGATGCCCACAGCTTCGCTTTGCGAATTGAGACATCCCTCCCAGCTATTTTTCGAAAAACAACAGTGACCTCTTTATCTCCAACAAAACGAGTTCTTAAAAGACGAAGGTTTGGCAAACTTACTACCGCACGTAACGGTGCGGCAACAGTTGAGTTTGCGCTCGTTGCACCTTTGTTGATCTTGATCTTGTTCATGACCTTCGAAGCCAGTCGTTTTCTCATGAGCCTGCACGCTGTAGCGGGTGCCGCCCGGGAAGCAAATCGGGTCTATGCAGTTCGAGGCAATCAACAAGAAGCCGAAACAATCGCGCTTGAGTATTTACAAAAAAGCTCATTCAATATTGATGAGTTGCAGATCTCGTTTTCAACAGACGCCTCGAGTATCAGTGGATTTGAAATCTTGTCTTGTCAGGTCGAAATCGACTTTGAGGACGTTAGCTTGATCAGTGACCCATTCAACCTTGGAGCGCAACACGTGCGCGGCCACTCCTCAATGATGATAGAAAACTAGTACGCAATTCAAAACCTGTCCAGCACTGGAGAGGAACGTAAGAACCTCTGTGGCTTTGGACATTAAATTCTTGAAATGCCTTGCAGCATACCGCCCGACGCCCCTCCATATCAAACCCGTGAACGCAATTTAAGCGAGAGAAACTATGCGCACGACCAACCAATCCGATATCCAGCAGCAGCGACGTGGAGCAATGGTACCGTTAATTGCCATATTGCTGCCAATCTTTATTGTCATGGTTGCCTTTGCGGTGGATTACGGTGTCATTTCAGTTGGAAAACAGCAGCTTCAAAATGCAGCCGATGCTGGCGCAATGGCAGCTCTTACGGCTTATCAAAAGAACCCGAAAGACGGTGACCAAGCCGCCTTGGAAACGATTAACAGCCACACTCTTTTAGGTGGCCAGTTGCAATTCGATGTTCACCGATCGATTAGCTACGGTCACTGGCACGCCGATAGCAACGAGTTTATCGAATCTCCCCGAGTTGGCGGCAATGCCAACATCTCGAGTGGTGGAACGATCCCTTCTGGGGCAGATGCAGTTCGAGTGCAACTGGTTCGCAGCGCTGAGCGAGGCAACGCGGTGAGATTGTTTTTCGCGCCAATCATGGGTGTCGAGCGAGCGACTATTGTCGCTGAAGCGATCGCGGGCGGCTCGGCACCTTGCATGGGATTCATCGGCATTGAATCAGCCACGATTCTCAACAACGCTACTACTGACAGTTACAACTCAGATGATGGAGCCTATCACAACCCTTCCAATCGAAATGAAAATGGTGGTATCTGCAGTGAAGGCGATGTCTACCTCGCTTCAGGTGCAGATGTTTTTGGGAATGCCCACGGTCGTAGCGTAGAAATCGCTCCTGGCAGCGGTGCAACGATTTCGGGGACAATAGGCGGCGCTGATACTCTCGACTTTGACGTCAAACCAACTCCATCGAGCAACGACAACCACCTAATCTCCGCAGGCCCCAACCCTTGGGACTCAACCTATATGAGCCCCGATGACGACCTAATCGTCAATTACGGAGAATTGGTTCTGACGTCTGGAACTTACCATTTCCGCGATATGCTTCTTCGTGGAGGTAGTCAATTAAAAATCAATGGTGATGTTGAGATCTTCATCGATAGGGAAATGCGATTTGATAATGGAACAATTGCCAATCTCGGACAAGTTCCAAAGGAGTTTCAATTAAATGTCGACCAGGGCCCCGTCAACATTCAAGGTGGGCACAAACTCCATGCGGTCATCTATGCTCCCAAGGCCGATGTAAAAGTCGAAAACGGTTCGGGGTTTTTCGGAGGCATTATCGGCAAAACACTCACCTTTGCTGGCGGTGGCGGATTGCACTACGACGAATCACTTGCCTCAGACGCCGAGCCTACTACTCCGCCTGGATTGGTGTACTAACGTAGTTAATTAAACAGCGGCGCAACTAACTGGGGAGCCCTCCATCAAGAACGGAATAGAACCGCGAATAAACGCCAATGGACGCAAATGAAACCAGAATTTGTATTCGCATAACCAATGAAAAACTGGATTGAGCAGTATTGGTTGGGTAGTAGCCGCGGCTTAAGAATCGTCCTCACCCAAACCGACGATCTCCAACAGCTTCAAGGCATTTGTCGTTTCGGCGATCCCGGATTTCATCCGGTAATCAAACGTCATTTTCTTCTTACCGTCGACTTCGTGAAACTGTTCTGAGAAATGAACGGTTTGGCAAGCCTTCTCAAGATCGCCCGTGGTTGCTAGATCAAGATCATGGGTTGAAATCGCGCCAATCGCGTTCTCGTCGATCAGCTTCCGGACAACACGACTGACCGCAATCTGCCGCTCGCGCGAATTGGTACCCTGCAAAATCTCGTCGAGTAAAAACAGCATTCGCCGTGGATTGTCGCCTTGATGAGACTTGGCCGTATCGACAACTTCTTTGAGCCGTTTCAGCTCCGCCATAAAAAACGAAACGCCGTCGGCAAGCGAATCTGCAATTCGCATACTTGTTTCAATATGCATCGGCGGCATCGTCATTTCTTCGGCGCAAACGACGCTTCCCATTTGCCCCAGCACCACGTTGACCCCAACGCTTCGCAGCAACGTGCTCTTACCTGACATATTGGATCCAGTCACCAACAAAACCGTTCCCGGTGGACCGACTTGGACATCGTTGGGAACGCGATTCTCGTCAAGCAGCGGATGGCCGACCTTGGTTCCCTTAATCACGGCAGTGTCATCGGTTGCGGCGGCAACATCGGGAAAGATCCAGTCCGGATTGTCGCCAGCCAACTTGGCCAATGCACACAGCGCCTCCCACTGCCCCAGATCGGCGAACCATTGACGAGAACGACTGCCATTTTTTTGCTTCCAACGTTCAAGCAGATTGAGTGTGTGGGCATCCCAGAAAAACAGAAACTCGAGAAAGATGTACAGGATGAAAAAAATTCCGTTGCGGCGCAGGTTGGCCAGCCAGATCAACGAACCGAGCTTTTTCACATTCGGCTGGGCTCCATCCTCGGTGTTCTGCAAGCCGGATTGCAAGCGTTGAAGATTCTCCGATTTAGCCGGAAACTGGGACGCCATATCAAAAAGCGCGACGTAGTGAACCGCTTCGTTGGTCTGCGACGAGACTTGATTGAACACATCGTGCATTGAACCGGCGTAAAAGACGGACAGGATGAAGTTGATCGCCGCAGAAATAAGAATAGCCGGACCGCAAATCGTCAAAAGAACTGTGCCCCACGGCGCCAGCTCTTTGCCTTCTTCACCATGGCCGCCGGCAAGCATCAGTGTCAATACAATTCCAGCAATCGCCAGCAACGAAACCAGCGACGTCAGCCGTGCCAGCCACAAAATCCAAGTCCGTCCGTCGTACCAACTGGAGCTCTCGGACCACTCGACAAATTTACTCGGCCCCGATTGGCTGCCTGAGAGCTGCTCGCAGGAAATCCGGAACTTCTCGCGCCACGCAAACTCGGGACGCAGCTCCGCGACGGCGTCTTGGCGCAGTTTTACTTCGTCTGACAACGCGCCTTGGATTAACCAACTGCGCAACGTTTGTGTGCCCAACGGTGTTCGGGTAATTCCAAGTAGCTTGAACAGCGAACTGGCACCAAACAGATCCAAGTCTTTCGAGATTGGGGCGAACTTTGGCGGAATCTCAATTTCACGATCGCGGATTCCTGGCCAATTTCGCTGACATCGCGCGATCGACTCTTTGTGCATCTTGGTCAGCAGGGTGGAAAGCTTGAGGTCAGACTGCATTCGCTCGTGAATCAACGCCACGATAATAAACGCGACAAACAGCAGGCCCGACAAAATCCACCAGATGGTTTGGCGATCCCAAGCACTGGCAAAACCCATGATCAGCGGAACAAGGAACGCCAAAAACAGGAAGCCTCTGATGTAGCCGACCGTGCTCCACCGGCCGCCGCAGCGCTTGACGGTTTCTTCTTCGCCAGCCAATTTGCCTTTGTAATATTCAACAACCTGATCAAACGTTGTCGGGGGATTCACTTGGGATGTTGTGTTGTCGGATGGCACAGTAATCAAATCAGTTGAGAGGTCTGAATTAAAGAAGCTTGAAAGCGATCTTCAACCTTTAATGTTCAATATTCAAGTTAGCGTTCAAGGTACGGTTTCGAGTTTCCAACTATCGTACAGTGATTTGGCGCGATCAAAATCGGACTGCACGACAACGACATCAACGTACCCGGGCGATTCGGCTTGAAACCCCGAAACGAATCCGCCTACGGCAGTCGCTTTGATGTTATGTTCTTCCAGTCTAGCGACCAATATCGAAGCCTGATAATTGTCGTTGAACGTCTCCAATTTTATTGGTCTGGTCGGATCGTCTTGAGTCATCAGGACTCCAGCTACCAACCATCGCCCCAGCATCGCCAATCCAACGCACATTACAACCAGCGTGATGTATGGCATGCTTTCCTCGAATCCAAACCTCCTGATGCACATTGCCGCGATTGCAGCAGCAACGATTAACACCAGCATGAACCGCATCGAAAACTGGGTTCTGGTGGTTTGGTTTGGCATTCGTTTTCGTCTTCTATCGGGAAATCAGTACGTCTTAACCTCCCTCTTGGAGGATGACTTCTGCGAACTAGAACCCGCCGAGCTCAGTCGCTCGCTGGACCCGCTTGATCGCAATCATGAACGCGGCTGTTCGGAGGCTAACCTCGTGATCCTTGCCTGTTTGCCAGACGTCTTCGAAAGCCGTCGAAAGGACGGCATCCAGCTCTTGCCGAACGCGATTCAAATTCCAGCTGTAGTACTGTCGGTTTTGCACCCATTCAAAATAGCTGACCGTTACACCTCCGGCGTTGGCGAGGATATCTGGCAGCACGGCGATATCGCGTTCAAACAACCGCTCATCAGCATCGGCATCAACCGGCCCGTTGGCGCCTTCAACGATATACTTGGCTTTGATCTTTTCGACATTGTCCATCGTGATCACGCCGCCCAACGCCGCCGGAATCAGCAAATCACATTCGGACTCTAATAATTCCTCGTTCGTGATTTTCTCAGCGTTGTCAAATCCCTCCAACGATTTGTTCTCGATGGTGTAATGAAGCGCCGAAGGAATATCGAGCCCGTCGGGATTGTAGTAACCACCGCTGATGTCGCTGATCCCAACGATCGTAAATTCCGATTCACACATGTACTTGGCTGCGTGGGAACCAACGTTTCCAAAACCCTGAATAACAACCCGCGTGTCTTTGGGAAGTCGTCCCAGACGCTTAAGCATCTTGAACGAGAGGATTCCAACGCCGCGACCGGTGGCTTCTTCGCGCCCCTTGGCTCCGTAGTCTTCGACTGGCTTGCCAGTGATAACTGCGGGGTTGAAGCCGTGATACTTTTCCCATTGATTGCGAATCCAAGCCATCGTTTCCGCGTTGGTTCCCATGTCTGGCGCCGGGATGTCGCGATCGGGACCAATGATGTCGTGTATCTGATCGACAAACTTGCGCGTGATCCGCTCGTTCTCTTTGCGACTGAGCTGCCTCGGGTCGACCGCAATACCGCCTTTGGCTCCACCGTAGGGAATATTGACGACGGCGGTTTTCCAAGTCATCAATGACGCCAGCGCGCGAACTTCATCCAGATCGACCTCGGGGTGGTATCTCAATCCGCCTTTCATGGGACCGCGCGCGTTGTTGTGCTGAACGCGATAACCAATCAACGTTTCCAACCGACCATCGTCCATCTCGACAGGAACTTCAACCGTGATCTCGCGCTTGGCCGTCCTCAATAGACGTCGCGCGCTCTGTTCCATTTCCAACGCATCGGCAGCGCGATTGAAATAATGAACCACCGTTTCATTGGCGTTCATGTGGTGTTTTTTATCTGGGTTTTTCGAGTTCATTTTTTGTCTGTGGATTCGGAGGCCACTACGCTAAATATCGGGTTTGACTTACAATATCGGATCGACGAATATCCACAATCGGTCGATCAAAATCTCTGTTTCCACGTTGTCCCGTTTTCCAACAAGGCGCACTTGTGTTGCAACCAGATTCTTCAGAATTGGGTAGCCCGTGACAATCGATACAAACCAATTTTGGAATCTGATTTCGGAAAGCCAACTGTTACCGGTTCAGCAGGTTCAAACGCTTTTTTCCGAGTTCAGCTCTGACGATTCAAACGACAAGAGCGCCGTTGGATTGGCTAAGTGGATGGTCAAGAAAAAAACCATCTCGGGCTATCAAGCGAAAATTCTCCTGGCTGGCCACAGCGGCCCGTTTCGGATGGGGAAGTATACCCTCGTCGATCGAATCGAAGCCGGTTTGATGAAAGGCCATTTTGCAGCGCAACACACACGCACCAAGTACCCAGTGCTGCTTCAGTTCCTCGAAGGCAATCAGCCCAAGCATTTAACGCAATGGAACCAAATCGAGTCACTTACCTACGACCTTACCAACATCAGGCATCCCAACGTCGTTGAAACTTTCGAATCGGTCGTACTCCCGGATCGTCGGTTTGTTGTTTCACAACACCCAAATGGAGACACCCTCTCCGACAAAATTCCTCGCAAAGCACGACTGCCATGGAAACTTGCTTGTGGACTGATCGCACAGGCGGCCAACGGCCTGGATCAGTTTCATGCCGCGTCCATGGTTCATGGTGCTGTTTCTCCTCGAACGATCTGGATCAACAACAAAGGAGTTCAGTTACGACTCAATCCATTCCCCGATCCTGATTTCCAGAAACCCGACAAAGCGCTCAACGGCAACGAGTCTTTTCTTGACTACCTTGCGCCAGAGTGTTGGGACGACCCGAAAAAGCCCGCCAATACTCACGAGGATGAATCGGTCGGCAATGAATCGGACCAACGAGAATCAAACGCTTCACCAGCGAGCGACATTTACAGTCTTGGTTGTACTTTGTTCCGCGCGATTTCGGGCAAGCCGCCTTTTCCAGATCTCGATCCAGAGAAAAAAAAGTCGGATCATCGCAGCGCGCCTCTGCCGGACTTGAAACGGTTCGAGTTACCCGGCGATCTGGACACGCTGCTGAAAAAGATGCTGGCCAAAGATCCCAAGGAGCGCCCCAAAGCAAATGAAGTCTTCAATCTCCTGGCCCTTCATTCGGGCAAAGCAAACGAGCTGAAGACGCAAAAGGCGACGGTATCATCAGCTCGACTGAAGTTCCGAAGGTCGCTCACCGAATTCGTCTCAGACATTGAACCTGAATCCGTTGCAGCAACGCCTGAGATTGCGACCGGCGAACGAGAGGGCGCTATTGCCGTAGCGGCAGCACCGAGCATTGAACTGTCTCAAACGGAAGAAACCGCCGTAGACCGCGGCTCAAAAATCAAAGCTGCCGCGCTGGCGGCAGAGCGTCGCAAAAAGGGTCGCTGGAAGGTGCCAGCTGCCATTGCGGCTTCGCTTCTCGTCCTTGCCGGTATCATCGGCGGCGCGGCTTACATGGCCGGCCAAACCACCGTCAAGAAAGAAGAAACGAAAGGAGAAACCTCGGCGCCCGATGAAGACCCCAAACCGAAAAACGACCCCAAGGAAACGGACGTGCCAAACACCGAACCGGAAAACCCAAATCTGGTTTCAGTTGAATCTGGGGTTCAACCAAGGCTGCGTCAATCGTTGATCGACGACGATCTTGAAACGCTTTGGGAGTCTCCAACAACCGGCGCCGCAGTCGACTTCTCTTCTCTTCCGCTTTCGCCAAAAATGCTTATTAGCTTGCGTCCCGCTGAGCTGCTGGAGGATCCTGAAGGAGAGCGAGTCCTCAAGAGCCTCGGCCCCGAGTTCTCCTCGAAACTGGAGCGTTTGAAATCGCGCTCGGGTTTGGACTTTGAAAACATCGAGCAGTTGATCATCTCTCTGCACACCAACGAATCGTTTGAGTACGAGCCCTATTTTGTCGTCAAAACACCTTCTCCCGTTGCTCCCGACCGAATGCTGCAGCTTTGGAATGGCCCAGCTTTATCGTCTCTGGAGAACGGCCAAGAGATCTATGAATCCAAAGACGGCTCAACGGCGTTTTACGTGTTGCACGGGCGGCAATCCCAGCCTGTCGATTCAGGTTCAGTTGACGAAGCCGAACCAAATGAAACAAAAAAGGCCGTCGCATCGAGCCCAATCACCCGATTTGCGTTTGGAAACAAAGCGTTGATCAGAGAAGTCGCATTGGCTGCAGGCAGCAACGTGATCTCCGGATCATTGCTCAAACTGTCCCAGCGAACCGATAGCGATCGGCATTTCAACATGCTGTTTCTTCGCAACGGATTGTTTAACGACGAAGGCCAAAAAATGATGGGGGAGCAGATGGGCGCCTTCAATCGTGAGCTTCGCGTGATGATCCCCGATGATGTTCGTGGCGGTTTGGTAAGTCTTCATATCGATTCAGGCAACTACTTTGAAATCATGTTGGATCGGAACTTTGATCTCAAAGCTCCAGACCTGAAACAGATCATGAAAGACGAAACCCGCACGCGTCGCGACCTGTTGATGCAATTCGTATCCCGGATTCCACCCAACGCGTATTGGGACCAAGTCCGGTTTCGTTACGCGAGCATGCTGACGGACTTCAACAAGAACCTCCGTTGGAATGTCGAGAACGGCGAAGTCGTCGCCAACTGCTGGCTTCCTCCGATGGCGGCGCATAACCTATTGGCGGCGTCGGAACTGGTAATCACTTTTGCTTCAGGAGGTTCGGATTCAGCAGTTCCGGCGAAATCTGGCCCCAAGTCACTCGAAGAACTGCTTGCGCTAAAGCGTGATTTGAATATCGCAAATCCGCCAGACCTCAACGTGCTGATGGCTGATCTACAATCGGAAGTCCAAGACGATCTAGGCAAGTTACCATTCGCGTTCAACATCCGCTTGATCGGCGGCGATCTGGAGGCCGACGGGATCACCAAGAACCAGCGACCACCCGAACTGGAGATCGAGCAAAAATCGCTTGGCGAAATCTTGACCGCCATCATGGTCGGTGCCAATCCAGACAAAGACATCACCGGCGCCAACGATCCGAACTGCCAATTGATCTGGGTAGTGGCGGATGACCCTGAAAATCCGGGCCAAAAAGCGATCTTGATCACGACTCGAAAAGCCGCAGCACAAAAATCCTATCAGTTGCCGGCAGCGTTCCAAACGGAATGACTTTCCCAAACGTGAGCTAAGCCCCAATTGTCGTGCCGATCCGGTTTTTCTGCCAGGATCAACTGTGTCTTGCAGTAGAAAATCGTCGACCAAGGTTAACAGGTTGCTAAAATTGTGTTTACCGTTTTCCCGAACCAAACTTGCCGATCGAGAAACTGTTGAAGCCATTTTCGATAATTTGTAAATCGTGCGCCTCGAGGCTGAAAGTCACCAAAGCCTCCGCGGTTGATCAGCTTTTGGCTTGCCCCAAATGTGGCGAGATGATCAAAATCGTCCCGCCCAAGGGCTGGGTGAGGCCGACTCTGGATGAATCAAAAAAGAAGTCCAAACCAGAAACGCCGAAACCAAAACCACGAAAACGAAAAAAGCTCAATCCGAACCAGTCCGATCTTGGCACATCGAGCCGCAGTACGACTCCGCCTTCTGCGGCCAACACGGGCAGTGTATCGGAGGCAAGTTTCGATTTCGACGACATCGATCAACTGCTTTCCAAACCGGACCAAGTCCGATCAGTTAGTCAGGTCTCGGCCGGCGAGCAGACCGCGGCAAAAAGTTCCGCAGCTCAAGTTCCAGAACCTGTGAGATCCAAGCCCGGCCCAACCGCACCTGCTGATGTTAGAGCACGCGACTTACGGTCATCCGAAGAAAGGAACCCTGAAACTGCTGCCGCATCTCCTCCAGTAGGACACGACTCCCAACCGATGTTGCCTGACCAACAATGGGAAAGCGAAAAGACAAAGCGGCAAAAGCGATTGATCGGCATCCTCTGTTCAATTTTGGCAGCCCTGTTCTTGGCCGGCTTCATTCTCGCAGCCACCAATTCGGGCAAGAAAATGACGCCTAAGGATATGCCGCCCGGGGAAAAGGCAGAAAGTAAAATCTCGGAAGTCAACGAACAAACCGGCCAGCCTTCAAAAAATACAGACGAATCGACCGACACCGACACCGACACGCAGCCGCAACTCAATCAACAGGATGTCGATCCTACATTGATCGAGGACTCAATTCAGAAAGAACCTTCCCCAACCAAAGTTGAAACCGAAATCGAGAATTCGGTGCCAGATGGGACCGCGCCCAAACCGCCGCTGGAAACTGAAACTGAAATTGAAACGACTGACAATCCGCCGCAACAGTCACCGCTGGTGCCGTCGCCGTTTCGCAATCCCACAACTGAAACTCCGTCCGATGTGACTCCTGAGCCATCCAAAAAACAGAACGGCGTTGGCATGGTCGCCAAGATCGACAACCGAATAGGCGATCTGGCTGGGCTTCTCGAGAAATCGGGGGCGTCGCTGAGTGACCTGCGCGACGTCGCATTCGAAGCCTCCAAACAATCGTTTGCCGGGATCCCAAAGTATGTCGTTGAGAAACCCAACCCGGTAAAATCGGATTTGGAAGACCTGAAACTCAATGTTGGCGGAATGCTGTTTGACCAAACGCCGCTGCCGGTGGTCGTTCGCGATTTGATTTCAATTTCTGGCGTTCCCATCACGATCGATGCCCGTACTCTCCAAGCCGCTGGGAAAGACATCAATCAGCCAATCTCGATGACGATCAAAGACATGGATCTTGATTCGGCGATCAATCGTATTCTGGTGCCAGTCGGGATCACGAAGCAGCCCGATTCTTTTGGTCTTAAGCTAACCGTTGCAAGCTCGCCAGAACTTAAACCGGTTTCCTATTCGCTGGCCGATTTCGGCGAGTTAGACGAGCAAGCCAGACAAAATTTTGTGGCTTACATCCAAGCCATGATTGAGCCGCAGATCTGGGTTCGTGATCAGAATCCGGCGACGCTTTTGCTTCAAGGCGACAGTATCGAGGCCAACTGCCCAGACGATTCGCATATCCAGATCAAGCGACTGATCACAAAGTTAAAGGCGGCCAAGGCACTAGTCGCAAACCCAGACGATCCAGCCGCCATCGCCCAGACGCTGACTCTTTCCGGCTCGATTGTCTCGAAACTCGAATCACCGATCGAAACAAAACAAACCATTCGATCTCCGATCGGTTCTTATTTGAACAGGCTTCAGTCCAAAACGGGGGTTACGGTTTTGGTTGATTGGGAAAACGTCTCCAAGCAAGGTTGGAACCCACAGACTTTTGTACCAGGCAACATCGACGAACCAACAACTGGCGATCTTATAAAACAATTGGCCCAGTCGATGGGGCTATCAGTAATCGTGATCAACCAGGAAACGCTGATGCTGACGACGATCCAAGAGGCAGCAAACGCGCGGGACATCGAAGTCTATCCAGTCGCAAAACTCTTGGCCGGAAAGTTCGACGAGCAACATCTCAAGGAAGCATTCGAAACAACGCTTGGCTACCAGCTTCGGACCGAAAAGTACGTCTACAATTCGACTTGCCAGTGCTTTATCGTCGCTGCTCCTCAGTCGAAACAACGTCAAGTCGAAGCGCTACTCAAACGGCTCGAGGGCATTTGAGAATTCCATCTGCGTTACCGACAACGCCAAGTTACAGGCTTCAAGAAAACGGGAGTTGAGCTCTGGATCAGCCACAACCCGGTCTGCCGAATAGCCGTCGTTTGTCAGGCGAAATGCTTCGACGATCCCAATTCCAGTCAGTTGCACCGCGGCATAGCACTCTTCATCCCGTCCCAGATTTTTTGATTTGGTGCATGATCTTCCTGTCACAGTCAGTTCATAAAAAAAGTGAGCCATTAAAAATGGCCCACTTTGAGTACTGGTTCAGCGCGTTTGATGAAGATCCTGGTTGTGTATCAAAAGGTTCCCGTTGCGGTGAAATTCAAGTTGTTAGTCGAGCGTCATGATGTTGCGCTGTTTCAATTCAATGTTGCCAGTCAAGGTGAGTCAAGCGGTCACCACCCGCGATTACAACCGCCTCCATAATATCCACCTCCGAAGCCGCCACCGTAACCACCGTAAACTGGGCGGGGAGCATAATGGTACTGCACTTGAGGCTGCACGTAACGAGGCTGATGGTAATAGTAGCCGCCACCGCCGTAGGAACGGTTTTGAAGCTGATTACCTAGCACTCTGCCAGTAACGCCGCCAACCAATCCACCAGCGATAATGCCTGCTGCTACTTCGTCATTTTGGCCGCCGATGATTCCGCCCAGCACGGCACCAGTGACTGCGCCGCGGCGTGTCAAAATGTTTCCGATATTCTGAGCTTCCAAAGAGACAGTCGTCATTGCTACGCAAAGCACTGCCATAATGCCTGTTCTTAAAAACATAAAAACCTCCTGTGTTCGTTTTCGAAAGGACCATCGTATAAAACGGCTTTACGTTGAAGTGTGCGCCACGATTGGCGTTTAGGACACAGTTTTAAGGAAAGTAACTACGGAAATCCCGCAAGCCATAACAACGATCAGGTTGGTGACGAACAGGTAAACTGTTCGGATGCCATAGCGAGCAAGTCGCATCTCCCCAAGAGGCAATTTAAAAACGCGGTCTGGGGTCGAGTCGATCGACCTGGTGATCAACGAAATCATGGCGTCGAACTTGAAGACGATTGCCGATCCCGGAGGAGACAAATCAATGGTTTCGATCAGGACAAACATGATTTACCTGAACGCAAAACATCATGTTAATCATGTAAATCCTGCCTTAAACCTTCACCTTACTTCTTTAAAACTCCAATCGGCAACAGTGCTTGACCTACAGTCGCTCAGTTTGAGTAGGTAAAATCGCTTAGTCAAATAACCTCCTCCAGAAATGTAGCCACTTGTCGGATCAGGCAAAAACCGAAAACGGGAGTCTCGCGGAATCTATATCCGTCGCAGATTCGATTCAATCAAGTCGCGGATCTACTCGCCGCTTTAAAAAGCGCTGGCTGTTGTGCTGGTTGTTGTTGATTGCGCTGGGGCCATACTTCTTTTTTCGCGGGACCAGTTTTTCGAGGAAGATTCAGACTCTTAAGCTACAAACACCTGTTGCTGCAGCAGAATTTGACGGAACGATTCGAATCGCGACCTGGAACATTGCACATGGGCGCGGAGCCTCGTTTGACAATTGGGCCGGTGATGGTGATTCGAAACAGGAACGTCTCAAACAGATCTCACGGTTGATCGTTGAGATGGACGCAGATGTTGTTGTACTCAACGAGGTTGATTTCTGTTCAACTTGGAGTGGTGGGCACGACCAAGCCGCAACGATTGCAACGCTGACGGGATATCCTTACGTCGTGAAACAATCGAATCTTGATTTCGGTTTTATTTACGGACGCTGGCATTTTGGCAATGTGTTGCTAAGCCGATTTCCAGTTTCGGATGTCGAAGTCGTCGAGTTCGCGCCAGTCAAAGCATGGGAAACTTGGTTGGTCGGATGCAAACGAGGGTTGTCGTGTAAGGTTGAGCTTGGTCCCGCGAATTCAGTTTCGGTCGTCGGCTTACATCTTGAATCACGCGGTGAAACGGTTCGAGTTAAAGAAGTCGCTGATGTCGATCGGGCTATTAAACGGTTGGATCCCCCGGTGATTGTGGCCGGTGATCTGAACACGACGCCGCCGGTTGCGCCGCTTTCAAGCACTTCCGCAGATGGCAAAAATGCCGCAGACGGCAAAAATGCGTTTGAGGAACTGATCACCGCAACTGGGCTTTCGTACTCCCCTGCTCTGGCTCCAACCAAAGATGAACTGACGTTTCCCGCCTTTGGTCCCGAATCAACTATCGATTGGATTTTGTTCTCCCAGCCGGATCTTGCTTTGATCGACCAGGAGGTTCCACAAACTCAGTTGTCGGATCATTTGCCAGTTGTCGCCGAGTTGCGAGTGGAGCGATAGTGTGAGCGGCGGGCTGAAGGTGCGGCCACGCGCTGTCACTGCTTCGCAGCTAGAAAATCGTTCGCTTACTTTGACAATAGCCGAACCAACATCAACGCCACCAGTCCGCCTCGGGCGGTCCAGGCGATGGTTCGAATCCAATTGGAGGTGACGAGCCATTTGTACGCCGACAGATCGAAACCGTTAACCAGTTTTGAGTGACAGGGAACCTGTATTAGCGCTGTTGAAAGCCAAATCAATATGACCAGCCCAATACCCGTGTAGAGGAGTGATTTGTCGATACCCTCGATTGGACACCACAGCAGCACGATTGCCGTTACTAATTCGATCAGCATCATCGGACCGACGATGTAAGTGATGTTTTTTTGGTGTCGCTGTTGGTAGCGGACAAAATTCTCTTGGCCAACGTCATTAAAGAGCGGGTAGTGAACGACTTGAACCATCCAGATTAAACCGACCAGGAAAAGCGTAGATGCGACGTTTGCGAGTAAAATGGCTATCGACGAGTTCATGTGGATTGGCCTGTTTGGATAGAGTTTTTTTCAAAACGTGAGACAATGGTTAAACGCCCAGATCTCACAGCACTTTTGTCCTGCTATAGGAAATGTCTGTAATTCGAATGCAATGCAGTCAGAGTTTTTGGCACATGCCGCACGCATAAATTTTGCGGCTTGCTAGTTGCCAAGTCTTTACCGGCGATCCGCAGCTTGGGCAGCTTGATCGTTTATAGATATTGAGTCGCTCGGTGGACTTCAAACGCTTTGGGACTTTGCCGGCAGCTGTGAATCCCGCCGTGATGATTCGGTTGTGCTTGACCCCTATTTGCAGCAGCTCAACTGTTAAGTCCCAAAGTTTATCAAACGTGCTGCGTTGGATTTCGCTGGCGGGCATTTGAGGATGGATGCCCAGAAGAAAGAGGATCTCAGCACGATAAACGTTACCCACGCCTGCAATGACTGATTGATTGAGTAGCAGACTGCCGATCGCCGAGCGGCTTTTCTGCATTTTTTGCCAAACCTTTTCCGCAGAAGCATCCTTGCGAAGCGGGTCCTCACCCAACCGCAATCTTAAAACATCGTGTTCCTTTTTGTTGATCAACTCACAGCAGTTGGGGCCATTGAGATCAAACGACTTCTTCTCGCCGATCATGCGAACTCGCACAGCGCCGCGTGGCTCGGGTGGCGGGTTTTTGTGTAGTCGAAACTTCCCGTAAAGCCCGAGATGAATGTGACCAATCAAGTTCCGATTCCAATGATAGAAAAGATGCTTGCCATGAGCGGTTACTTCCCGCAGTTGCTTTCCACTGACCTTGCTCGCCTCATCACTGAAACGACCTTGCGGTGAAGCAACGATCATCTTCTGTCCGGCAAACCATTTTTGGTGGTCTCGAGCAATTCGGTGAATCGTATGTCCTTCAGGCATGATTGTTTTATACTTCGTTGCTGATCTTGTTCATCCTGTAAGTCCTGTCCACAAAAACGCGGCCCACTTTTTGAAAGCAAAATGTGAACTTGCTTGTCTTCCCTCATCAACTATTCGACAACCATCCCGGGCTCAAGCTCCGCCCCACGCGGGTAGTGTTGGTCGAAGACAGTTTGTTCTTTGGTGACCCGCATTATCCGATGAAGTTTCACAAACAAAAGTTGTGGTTGCATCGGGCAACGATGAAGCGGTACGAGCAAATGCTTCAGGCAAAGGGCGTTAAAACGCTCTATCTCGACTACAGCCCCGAATCGGGATCGCTGCAAAAACACCTGCAGAGTGTCTGTGAAACGATGACGTCCTCGCCAAAGAAGCTGATCGTCGCCGAGCCGGATGACTTCCTCCTTGAAAAGAGGCTATGTCGGATTTGTGATTCGATCGGAGTTGGAATCCAGTTCTTGCCGACGCCCATGTTCATTAACCAGTCGTTTGAAAATCAGGAATACCGCGCGGGCAAAAAGCGGTGGTTCATGGCGGACTTTTACAAGTGGCAACGCAAGCGGCTTGGTATTTTGATGGATGGTAACCAGCCCGTTGGAGGTAAGTGGAGTTTTGACGCAGAAAATCGCAAGAAAGTCCCCAAGAAGATGCTTGGTTCGATTCCTCCCTTGCTCGAATTGAAACGCGACTCCATCGACGAAAAAGCAAGGAAGTATGTTCAGCAAAAGTTCCGCGACAACCCTGGCGAAATCGCGCGACTTTTCTATCCAACGTCGCACTCGGACGCGAAGAAGTGGCTCAAGCACTTTTTGGAAAATCGCTTCGACAACTTTGGCGTTTACGAAGACGCAATCGTGGAAGGTGAGTCGTGGCTTTGGCATAGCGTGTTGACTCCGTCGCTCAATTCGGGCTTGCTGACCCCAGAGCAAGTCGTCAAGGAGGTGTTGGCGTTTGCAAAAAAGAACGAAGTGTCAATCAATTCGCTTGAGGGCTTGTTGCGTCAGATTATTGGTTGGCGCGAGTTTATACGCGCAACCTATCTAGATCTTGGCGTGACGATGCGAACGACCAACCATTGGAAACACCACCGAAAAATCCCGCCAAGCTTTTACGATGGCACAACCAACATCCCACCAATCGACGACACGATTCGCCGCGTGCTGGAAACCGGTTACTGTCACCACATCGAAAGACTGATGGTCCTTGGGGGGTTCATGTTTTTGTGCGAATTTGATCCGAAGGAAATCTACCGCTGGTTCATGGAGATGTTTGTCGATAGTTACGACTGGGTGATGGTTCCCAATGCATATGCGATGAGCCAGAATGCCGACGGAGGGCTGATCACAACTAAGCCATACTTTTCCGGATCGTCTTATGTCCGAAAAATGAGCCACCACAAGAAAGGCGATTGGTGTCAAGTTTGGGATGGTTTGTACTGGCGCTGGATCTGGAATCACACTGACGAGTTGGCCAAAAACCCGCGCTGGGCGATGATGTGCAGCATGGCCAAAAAGATGGACACCGATAAACGCGAAACTCATTTGCAAAACGCGAATGAATTCTTGCAGCAACTCGACAATTGACCGCGAGTGAGTTCTGGAAGGCGCACTCCCTCATCAAACGGAGCGTTCATCGATAGTAGCTCGGCTGTCCCAGCCGTGTTTTTGCAGCTTGTTCACGGCTGGGACAGCCGTGCTACTCTACGAATCCAATCGTAGA
>CALJOA010000137.1 GCA_937981585.1 uncultured Pirellulaceae bacterium
GCGAGGGACGGTCCCTCGCTCACGCGTCGGGTTGCCATTTCAGGAGCTTTCGCGACTAAAGTAAGTACCATTGGGCTAGCGCCCAATGGCCCCTACTTTGTAGCGGTGGAGCGCAAGCTCCCCGGTTTTATTCAAGCGGTACTCTGAGAAACCGGAGGGCTCGCGCCCAAACGCTACAATTTTGTGGGCGAAGCTCCTGCTAGGGAGGGCGATGCTCCTGCTGAGCTTGAAGTGCGACATGAAGCTGGCTCAGCGAGAGAGAGCTTCGCCTCTCAAAAAAATAACTGTTTAAGCGATGTCGCCTACCGTGATTGCAACAACAACCGAGACCGGCCCAACAACTCAAGAAACTGGCGATGACCAAAAGAGTTGATACTAAATAAATATCAACCAAAATTCGGAGGTAACATTGAAATCTCAGCTGGAAGAAAAACTGAACCAATATGGCCAAGCTCATCTACTGCGATTCTGGGATGAGCTTAATGAAGCCGAGCAAGCCAGTCTTGGCAAACAGATCGAAGCCTTCGACTTCGAATTGATTCAAACGCTCTTCACAAACCAGCAGTCTGGCGGGAACAAATGGGCTGAGCTGGCAGCAAAGGCTGAGGTTCCACCGGCGATCACGCTGCAGGATTTCGCCAACCCGCAGTCATACGACGAAGCCTACTCGCTGGGTAAAGCAGCCTTGGAATCCGGCAAGCTGGGAATGATCCTCGTTGCTGGCGGCCAGGGAAGTCGGCTTGGCTTCAACCACCCCAAAGGCATGTTTCCGATCGGCCCAGTCAGCGACTGCTCCCTGTATCAGATTCACTGTGAGAAAATATTGGCGCGTTCAAAACAGTTTGGCGCTACGATTCCGTTGTACGTTATGACGAGCCCGCCGACTCACGACGAAACAACAAAGTTCCTAAGCGAGAACAACTTTTTCGGCATCCCTGAATCAGACGTCAAGATCTTCTGTCAGGGAGTAATGCCAGCGGTTGATCAATCCGGAAAGCTGTTGCTCGAATCCAAGAGCAAGGTTTTTGTCAGCCCCGATGGTCATGGCGGAACTTTGGGGGCGTTTGTCAACAGCGGATGCCTTGACGACGCCAAGAGCCGTGGGGTCGAACATATTTTCTATGGCCAGGTCGACAACCCTCTGATCCAGATCTGCGACCCTGCGCTGATTGGATATCACCTCAAAAGCGGAAGCGAAATGACCAGCCAGGTCGTTCGCAAAAATGAGCCAACGCAAAAAGTCGGCAACGTGGTTGTCGTCGACGATGCGGTTCAGATCATTGAGTACAGTGACCTGCCTGAGAAATATGCCAGCCAGACGAACGAGGATGGATCACTCAAGTTGTGGGCCGGAAGCATTGCGGTTCACATTTTCGCTACCGATTTCCTGGAGCGGTCAAGCCAATCATCTGATGCATTGCCGTTCCATCAGGCCAGAAAAAAAGTCCCCTTCATCAACGAGCTCGGTGCACGACTGAAGCCCTCTCAGCCCAACGCAATCAAGTTTGAGCGGTTCATTTTTGACTTGCTTCCATCGGCTAAAAATGCAATCGTGTGCGAAGTAGATCCGGCGGATGGTTTTTGTGCCGTCAAGAACGCGCCTCCTGCGCCCTCCGAAACGCCACAACACGTCAAAGATGCGATTTCGGCACTTCATACGCGTTGGCTGGAAGCGGCCGGAGCCACTGTTGAAGAAGGAACTCCAATCGAGATCAATCCGCTTTACGCCCCCGATGCTGCCACTGTCGCGGCGAAAACGGAATCTGGTACGACGTTCAATCAACCGACCTATCTTCAATGATGGCGGACTTAAAACACCAATCGGCTCCAACTCAGGTAAACTAAGATGCTTCATGCAACAATCATGGCCGGTGGTGCCGGGACAAGATTCTGGCCGGCCAGCCGCAAGTTGACACCGAAACAACTGCTCACTTTGACGGGCGAACGTTCGATGCTCCAATCGACTGCCGACCGGCTGAGCGGACTTTGTCCGCCCGAGAACCTGTTGATCGTGACCAACAAAGTGCTCGTCGATCCGATTGCTGAGCAGCTCCCGAACATCCCGCGCGAGTCTGTAATCGGCGAACCAGCCAAACGCGACACAGCGCCTTGTGTCGGATTGGCAGCCGCCTGGGTAGCTGCCAAAGATCCTGATGCAACGATGGTCGTCATGCCTGCGGATCACGTGATCGGTCCGGATCACGTATTTCAGGACGCTTTGAGTCACGCGGCTGAATTGGTCGAAAAAGATCCGACTCGGATCGTTACCTTTGGAATCAAACCAAGCTATCCCGCCGAAGTGTTTGGCTACATCGAAGCCGGCGCTCCTATTGCCGGTTCGCGAATCCCGACTTTTTCCGTCGAGCGTTTTCGAGAGAAACCTGACCTCGAAACGGCAAAGCAATTTGTTGCCGCTGGCTCGTTTTACTGGAACGCCGGAATTTTCGTATGGAAAGCACAAACGGTCCTCGACGCTCTGGCAAAATTCCAACCGGAGATGTTTGCTCACATCGACAAAATTCGTAGCGCAATTGGAACACCCGATTTTCAACAAACGCTCGAGCGAGAATTCACGGCGATCAACGGGACATCGATCGACTATGCGATCATGGAACACTATGAAAATCGAGTTGTCGTCGAAGCTCCATTCGATTGGGACGATTTGGGCAACTGGACCGCGCTACCACGACTCAAAGGTGTCGACGAAGACGGCAACACGACCGACGGGCGTCACTTGGGCATCGATACCGAGAACACAATCGTCCGATCGGACAACGGGCACCTGATTGTGACTGTCGGTATGAAAGACTGTATAGTGGTCCATACACCCGACGCTACCTTGATCGCCAATCGAGAAGACGAGGCTTCGATCAAGAAAGTTGTCGCGGAGTTGCAACGCCTCGACCTGACGGAGTATTTGTAGTGTCAGGTTTGCTTGACCGAACTAGGTTGTGATTTTTTATTAGCCGTTGGCGCAATAGCCAAACGGCTGAATTCCCGCTTGCGCGGGAATGACAAGCTGAGGGACCCTAGTCCGATCAAGCGGTGGTGTACTAAGCCGGTACTAAGAATGGATTGCGACTAAGCCATGCAGAATCCTAGCAAGCGATTAAGGTGTCCAAAGGCGAACTCGCCCGTCGCGATTGTATTTGCAATTGTTATACTGAGCCTGGGATTTCTTGGATCATTTACCACCAGTTGCTCCGCCCAGTTTTCGGCTGGCCTTTTCAATTCTCCAAACATGAATCCGCCGAACGACAATCCAACCAACCAACCGCAAGAACAGCCAACTGGCTATCTGAACTTGCCAATGAAGACGCTCGGTGGAGCCCAGTTCTGGACCGACGTTCGTTATGCCGGCAAGTGGCGAATTCAACAAAACTCAGAGACCAACCACTGTCGATTGCTAAACCAAAACAACTTTCGACAAGCCTGGGGCAACCGGCTTCATTGTGATCAGAAGCTTAACCAGGCGATCGCCAACCGACGGACACAGCTTAATTCCGGAAAGCTGGTTATCGTTTTGCATGGTTTGATTCGGACCAGCGGCTCAATGTCGGCGATGGCGAAATTCCTTGAAGAAAAGGATGGCTACTCCACCATCAACTTTCAGTACGCCAGTACGCGAAAATCCGTGGGTGACCACGCGATGGCCTTGAGAAGCTTGATTGATAATCTCGGGCCCAAGGTCACCGAAATCTATTTTGTCGGCCATTCGTTGGGCAATATTGTTGTTCGCAGGTATCTCGCCGATACATTTAATCCGGAAACAGGTGTCCAAGGTGATCCGCGAATTAAGCGTATTGTCATGATCGGCCCTCCCAATCAAGGCTCGGCCATGGCTCAGGTTTTGAAGAAGAGTTTTCTGTTCCATACCATCGCTGGAGTCAGCGGTGCGGAACTATCGAGAACTTGGGATCAGCTTGCTCCCACTTTGGCGACGCCGAAAGTAGAATTTGGAATTATCGCCGGTGGTCAGGCCTCGGAGAAAAATCTCAGCAACTTTGTGCTCAACGGACCCGATGATTTTACCGTCAGCGTGGAAGAAGCCAAACTGCCTGGTGCGAGTGACTTTCTGGTCCGGCCGCTGCTGCATTCGACGATGATGCATAAACCCGTCACGCTCAACGCAACGTTTAGCTTTCTTGAAAATGGCTATTTTGTTTCGGCACAACAGCGAAATCCAATCGTCGCAAATGCGGCGACTCCGACTCAGCAGAACAACGCCGATGCCGCCGGAACAAACCTTTCGGCGCAGGCCAGAGGCAACCAAAATTGAGCGACGATTCAACTGACGATTCGGGACGGGCATCAACACCGCGCTTTCCACCGATGCCTCCGATCCCGGATTCGGGCCGATTGGCAGGCGTGGATTTTGGCACAGTGCGAATCGGAATCGCAATCAGTGACGCGAGCCAAACCATCGCCAGCCCGCTGGAAACTTACAACCGGCGATCCGAAACTTTGGACGGAGAGTATTTTCAGAATCTGGCCAAGACGGAAGAGCTGGTTGGGTTTGTCGTTGGCTTGCCGGTCCACATGAGCGGCGACGCGAGCGAAAAGTCGATCCAAGCGGTCAAGTTCGGAACTTGGATCTTCGAACAGACCCAGGTCCCCGTCGCCTGGATCGACGAGCGTTATACGACCGCGATGGCGCGCCAAATGCTCAACCAATCAAAGATGTCGCCCAAGAAACGCAAGTCGATGCTCGACAAACTCGCCGCTCAAATACTGCTTGCCGCGTATTTGGATTCCGGAAATCAGGATGCGGCGTCGTTGGATGATTAGCGCTTGATCAATGCATCAACAGAGGTACTAGGCGACTTTAGCCATCGCATCAAAGTTTCGGCTCTCCGAGGCTGATGTTTTTTCAAAAAACGCCCTAACAACACCAGCCGCGCTAGCGACGGTTAACGGCGATTCAACCGCGGCTAGCGCCAAAACGGCTAATAAAATCACAACCTCCGAGCCAAGAGAAATTGACTTCATGGCTCGGAAAGCCGTGCTACTAATAACCCAAATTTGGCGACAACCAACGCTCAACAAACTCGACCGATTCGCCTTTCAACTTCGCGTAATGCTCGACTTGATCCTTGGTGATCTTGTTGATCGCAAAGTATCGGGACTCGGGGTGAGAGAAATACAAACCGCTGACCGCAGCTCCTGGCCACATCGCGTATGACTCTGTCAGTTTGATTCCAGTCGCCGATTCAACGCCCATCAGGTCCCACAGCGTTTGCTTCTCGGTGTGGTCAGGACAAGCCGGATAGCCTGCGGCTGGACGGATACCACGATACTTTTCTTTGATCAGCTCTTCATTGGACAATCCTTCGCCGGCTCCAAATCCCCAATCCACTCGGGCGCGCTGGTGAAGCATTTCCGCAAACGCCTCGGCCAGTCGGTCCGCCAGCGCTGAAACCATGATCGCGTTATAGTCGTCGAGGTCTTCACGATACTTGGCGGCCAACTCATCACAGCCATGACCGGTCGTGACGGCAAATCCACCAACAAAGTCTTCGCGGCCACTGTCAACGGGAGCGACGTAATCGGCCAGCGAACGAAAATGCTCGATCCCCTTGCGCTGCCACTGCTGTCGCAACATGTGAAATCGCGTCAGTTCACTGGATCGAGAATCGTCGGCGTAGAGGATAACCGAATCACCATCGCTGTTGGCCGGCCAGAATCCGTAGATTCCTCTCGCGGATAACAGGTTCCCGTCGATGATCTTCTTGAGCATCTCTTGAGCGTCGCTGAAGGTCTTGGTCGCCTGTTCGCCGACGACTTTGTCAGTCAGAATCTTCGGATACTTCCCATGAAGCTCCCACGCCATGAAGAACGGCGTCCAATCGATAAACTCGGCAATCTCTTTCAACTCGATGACTTCTTCGCCGCCAGGATGATCACCCGACGCAGGAGCATCTGCGGTTCTCAAAACGCGTGTCCCGGTGAATCCGGGTTTAGCAATGTCAATGCCGGCCCAGTCGGTTGGAAATCGTTTGGCGAACGCTTCCTCGTAAGGGACCAATGTCATTTTTCGTTCTTCAAAGCCTGCAACAAGCTTCGACTGAAGCGCCTCATTCTCTGCCATGAAGCCTTCTTTGAGGTCGTCGCTGATAAGCTTGTCAACAACTCCGACGCTTCGCGAAGCATCCAACACATGGATCACACCATGCTCGTAGTGCGGAGCAATTCGAACGGCGGTGTGTTTGTCACTGGTCGTCGCACCTCCGATCAACAGCGGAATTTTCAATCCCGTCCGCTTCATTTCTTTGGCGACGTAAACCATTTCGTCGAGGCTTGGTGTAATCAAGCCAGACAAACCGATCATGTCGACATCGTGCTTAACAGCAGCCTCGAGAATTTTGTCACAGGAAACCATGACGCCGAGATCGATGACTTCGTAGTTGTTACACCCCAACACAACGCCGACGATGTTCTTACCGATATCGTGCACGTCGCCTTTGACGGTTGCCATCAGGACTTTGCCGCGGAAGGATTGACTTTCCAGTCCAGCGTCCAGCTTTTCCTGTTCCATGAATGGCAACAGGTGCGCGACGGCCTTTTTCATTACGCGTGCCGATTTGACAACCTGCGGTAGAAACATTTTGCCGCTACCAAACAAGTCACCCACGATCGCCATTCCATCCATCATTGGACCTTCGATGATGGAAAGACATTTGTCATATTTCAAACGGGCTTCTTCGGTATCATCGACAACATATTTGTCGATCCCTTTAATCAACGCGTGTGACAAACGGTCTTCGACGGTGCCCTCGCGCCACTGAAGGTCCTCGACCCGGCCCTTCTTCTTGCCGGTGCCTTTGACGGTATCGGCAAAATAAAGCAACCGGTCCGTCGCGTCGGGTCGGCGGTTGAGCAGGACGTCTTCTACGTACCCAAGCAGTTCTTTGTCGATCTCTTCGTAGATTTCGAGTTGGCCGGCGTTGACGATTCCCATGTCGAGACCCGCTTGGATCGCGTGATAGAGAAACGCCGCATTGATCGCCTCTCGGACAACATTGTTGCCGCGAAAACTAAAACTAACGTTGGAAACGCCGCCGGAAATTTTTGCACCAGGGCAGACTTCTTTGATTTTCTTGGTGGCTTCGAAAAAGTTGACTGCGTAGTTGTCGTGCTCTTCCATCCCCGTGGCGATGGTCAGGATATTGGGGTCGAAGATGATGTCTTCGGCTGGCATGCCAACCTTTTCGACCAGCAAATCATAAGCCCGTTTGCAGATTCGGACCTTATCGTCGGTTTCGACAGCTTGACCTTTTTCGTCGAACGCCATCACGACAGCGGCGGCTCCGTAGCGGCGGACAAGCTTGGCTCGTTCGAGGAATTCTTCTTCGCCTTCTTTGAGGCTGATCGAGTTGACAATCGCTTTTCCTTGAACAGCACGTAGGCCTGCTTCGATGACCGACCACTTGGAGCTGTCGATCATGATCGGAACGGCGGCGATGTCGGACTCTCCGGCGATCAAACGAAGATACTTCGTCATCGCGGCTTCGCCATCAAGAAGCGCGTCGTCCATGTTGATGTCGATGACGGCGGCGCCACCTTCGACTTGATCACGAGCGACTTCAATCGCTTCTTCGAATTTTTCTTCGCGGATCAGCCGGGCGAACTTGCGCGATCCGGTAACGTTGGTTCGTTCACCGACCATCAGGAAGTTGGCGTCTTCACGCATCGTCAGCGGCCGGGCCCCCGAAAGCCGCGTCAACGGTTTGACGTCGTTGCGTTTATGTGGTGTGATGCCGCGAACGGCTTCGGAGATCGCTTTGATGTGAGCCGGTGTGGTGCCGCAACAACCGCCAACGATGTTAAGCCAACCGTTTTCAGCCCACTCCTTGATCGTGACCGCCATGGCATCAGGCTGGAGGTCGAACTCGCCCATTTCGTTGGGCGTCCCGGCGTTGGGGTGGCAACTGATGTAGGGAGTCGCGATCTTGGAAAGCTCTTCAATGTGGGTTCGCATGATATCCGGACCCAGCGCGCAGTTCATGCCAACGCTGAGCATCGGGAAATGCGAAACCGAATTCCAGAACGCTTCGACGACTTGACCGGAAACGAATGTTGAACCCGATTCGGCAAATGTTCCCGAAACCATGACCGGGACATGGTTGCCAGAGTCTTCGAAGTACCTGGCGATCGCGAACAGACAAGCTTTCAAATTCAATGTATCGATGACGGTTTCGGGAAACAGAATATCGACACCGGCTTCGACAAGCGCTTGAACCTGGATGTAGTAGGAGGCTTCCATTTCTTCAAACGTCGTGTTGCGAAAAGAAGCGTCTTCAACGTCGGTACTGATCGCGGTTTGCTTAGACGTCGGTCCGATCGAGCCGGCAACAAACCTCGGTCGATCAGGCGTCTCGGCCGTGTATTCATCCGCAGCGGCGCGGGCATTGGCAACGCCGGCAAAATTGATTTCGCGAACGATCTCTTCAGGAAACTCGAAATCGCTCAAACCAACCAGACTGGCTTGGAAAGTGTTGGTCTCAATGATGTCGGCGCCAGCCTCAAGATATTGCCGATGGAGATCAGTAATCTTCTCGGGATGTGTAAGCCCAAATACATCCGTGCAGTTTTTCAAATCGTGGTGCCAGTCTTTGAAACGATCACCACGGACTTCGGCTTCCGAGAGCCCAAGCCCAAAAATCATCGAACCCATCGCTCCGTCGAGGATCAGAATTTCCTTATCAAGACGTTCGAGGAAAAGTTCAGAACGGTTGGTTTGATTGGCAACTGACACGGCTAAGTTCTTCTTTAGAGCAAGCGAATGTTAAAAAGCGTCGATTAGGAAAGCACGAACGGCGGTAAATCCGTGAGTTTTCTTCTGTTCACCCATCTAATCTACCGATGACTCAAGGTGGCCACAATCCGAACCGATGAATAGACAATCGACTTCTGTATTCTAGTCCAGCAGATCAAAAATGAATCATTCATTATCCACTCACTCTTCGACCGGCATCCCAGGAGGTCCGCTTCCTGTGAGTTCCAACACTAGGAAAAGTTCGCAGAAAAAACCTGTCGCGGCGGTGATTCGCCCCATTCCAAGACAACTTGGGAAGCAGGGGGCCCTTCGAATCGATCCAGCGAACTCATCGGTCCCAAAGTCGCACGCACGCGGTTATAGCTTGAGCGACTATGTGACATGGCTTCGAAAGAAAATTGAAGCCGATGGGACTATACCCGAGCAAGCACAAGCCGCGCCTGCCGCGGAGCACGCACCGGCAACTACTGAGACCACAGATGACATTTTCTCCAACATCACTGACACCGATTTGGTGCAGGTGTTGGACAATCGGGATGTCTCAACTGCATCGTCTTCGAAAATTGCAGGCGTACGGTTCGAAGAATTTTCTGACGCTGAGTATGCAATCGAAAATCAACCAAGCGAGACGATTCAACGAATCGATACTCCACATGGTATGCAAGAGCCCAGCGAGCAGGCTCGAAAAGCAATGTTTCCGTTTTCGGATCTGTACGACCTGTCTGATAAGCCGCGGGAGACTGGTCCTGTTTCAGGCGAGAACACGCAAGCCCTGATTGCGGCAGTTTCGAAAGCAATCGCCTCGGTGATTACCGAAATGCCAGAGCCGGTTTTTGAGCAACGGGTGAAAGAACATTTAAGTTCAGAGCAATCAATCAACGCTGAAACGATTGCACAAGCCCAGCGGCTCGACGATTTGAAACGGGCGCAACTCGAATCGCTCGCGGAGACAAAAACTGGTTCCAACCATTACTTTGACGTTCAATCTACCGAGGCCATGGAAAACGAACCTGTGCCGACTGAACCGGTGCCGGAAACGGAAACAGCTCAGAACTACGAATTGATGCAAGAGACTTTCGAGCAACAGCACGAACTCGAAGAACCAGCGTTGACCGGGGTGGCCTTACCGCAACCGCTTGTCAGCCTACCCACCGAGTCCGACAAGGTCGCTTCGGCGATCACTTCAAAATCAAGCAAAGAAATACCTTCCGGAGTTGCGGCGTGGGACGTGGAAGATTTTCGCTGGCCAGTCGTAACCAGCCAGATGATCGTTTCGGGAGGCCAAGCGATCGACAATCTGGCTGAATCGGTGTTTGGAATGTTATCTCCCAGTCGTCAGCGACTAGCGATCACCGGCCTGAATCGAGGTGACGGTTCGTCTTCAATTGCGATCTCGCTGGCTCGCTGGGTTTCGGCATTTGGAAAGAGCGTGCTTCTGGTCGATGCTGATTTGACGAGCACAAACTCCTTGAGTTCCCAAATCGGCTTGGCTCCCAATCTTTCGTGGATCAATGCGGTCAGCCAGTCGTTGCCTGCGGCCGAAGTTATCGTTCGTTCTCAAAAAATGAATCTTTGCGTGATGCCGCTGGCTCCGATGGTATCTCGTACGGATTGGCCAAGATTCATATATGACAATCTCGGTGAATTGATCGATCAAGTCCGGAGCTACTTCGACTTGGTGATCGTTGACACTGGGCCTTCGGCGCAGTTGTTGGCCGAGCTCAGCCGTCCTCGGCACATGGTTGATGCGACGTTGATGGTCCACGATGGAGAAGAGACTCCAGAGTTCAAGCAAGCCAAGAACATGCTTGAAGGATTCGGTTTGGATCGGTTTGTCGTTGCCAAAAACCGCGTCCACCAAAAGACCGTTAACGCGGCGTGATCGCGGCGTGATTCAAACACTGTTCGCATATCAAGCTAATTGGTAACCCGACTAGG
>CALJOA010000138.1 GCA_937981585.1 uncultured Pirellulaceae bacterium
ACAACCTAGTCGGGTTACCACTCCGGCTCCAAACTCTATTGCTTAGGTGAAAAATTTACTCGAGTAACGAGCAACCCAGCCAACTAGCGAACCATCTTTTCGCGTTTTCGTTTCCGCTTGGTAGAAGACGAAACCGCATTCTCCCAATCGTAAAGCGACTGTTCCCAGCCTCCGTAATTGGGATTGGGCAGGATAAACCATCTCTCACCAAACCAATCTTTGTATTGATCCCCGACTTTCCGCCGAACTTCGCTGGATGAATGGTACTGCGTGGCGATGAAGTCATTCAGATCATCTCCCAGCAACAGCAGGATCCTGTACTTTCGGGCGAGCTCCTCTCGGCGCGATTTCTTGTCACTCGTCCATTCCTCTTTTTCGTACTTGGTGAAAATCAGATCTGGATCGTCTTTCTCCATCAACCCGTGAGCGATCAGATTTTCGCGAGTTGCGGTTTCGACGTCGTGCTCTCGATTGGTAACGAAGATGACGGTGACGCCTGCGGTGCGGCAAGCCTTGACAAACTCTACCGCTCCGGGGACCGGCGTTGCAACTTGCTTTTCCACGTACGCTTTCCACCCCTCTGGTGAATACTCGCCACCAGATTCAATCAAGCCGACTTGGTACCGCGAGTTATCCAAGACCGTTTCGTCGACATCCAAGACGACCGCTGGCGGCAATTCGGAGAGCTTCCGATCAGTCTTCGAGTCAAATATTTTCTTTTGCTCAGTCGATGCAGTCCACTTTGAATCAACCAATGCATCGCCAACTGCAGCACGGGCGGCACGAAACGTCTGACGCGCGACTGCTCCGTATTCGGCTGACGTCTGGATCCACAACACCGCATCGAGGTCCTCGTGCGGCTGGTTGGACTGCTGGAAACCGACCTCTTTCCCAGATTCAGTTTCAATTGTTGAAGGAACCTGCAGAACTTCAGAGACCGATTTCCCGTGCTTTTCTTGAGTCGCATTGGCGTTGAAGACCAATCCGATGGTCCACAGAATGGCTCCAACCCAAGCCACGATCGCTGATCCACTGAAAATATTTGACATATCGTCCCCTGGTTTGCGTCGCCGACAATCTTCGGCTCAATCGTACGTTGTTAAGCTATTCTAGCAGTCTTAAGATTGCTGCCAATTCGCGCGGTCTCGTTGACGTCCAGATACAACCGGAAAAATGGTAACCCGATGCGTAAGCGCTTACGCGTCGGTTTACCGATTAAAGAGAGTTCTAATCTGTGAGACGAAGCTTGCCATTACAATCAAACGCTAAATTAGTGCCGAAGTTACGTAAAACGGCTCAGAGGTTTGAGAAACAGTCGCACCAAGAAAACAGAATTGTAATGAAAAGCAACCAAGCATCAGTTCGCCCAACCCATCGCCTTGGTCCAACTGCGACTAGCTTGGCTATTGCTGCGCGAGCTGGAGCTATTCCTAGTTTGCTTCTGGCGGCGATTGCCTCTATTTTCGCGCTTGGAATTCTTGGCTACCTCGCCGTCAAGATACGTCCCGACGCAAAAACCCAGAAGAGCGACGAGAAAGTTGTCCGAGTTTACTGCGCCGCTGGCGTTGCCAAACCAACTGAGCAAATTGCCGAGGCCTTCAATCGACTTAGCGACTACGAAGTTCAAATTGCGCGAATCGGCGGTTCGGGAGAGCTTGCAGGCCAGATCAAAACTGAGTTTGAAACACAAATCCTCAGCCCTGCTCAACTCTTCATAACCAACGACCAGGAGCTGCTCAATCAAGCCTCCATGATAGAGGTCTACAAGTCGCGGCACACAGTAGCTTCGCAGCAGCCAGCGATCGCCGTTTCCGCTGAGGCAAATCAATCATTCTCCGGGATCGGTGAAATGCTGGAAGCAAAAATGAGATTTGGTATAGCATCCAAGCGTACCGCTATTGGCTTGCTGGGCAGAAAAATCGCCGGGCAGCAAAACATGCTTTCCCAATTGGAGCAGAACAAAACGCTTGATGCCGAGAACGTGATGGTGCTCGCTCAGGCGTTGGTCACTGGCAGCATCGATGCCGCCATCATTTGGGATACGACGGTCCAGCAAATCAATGCTCAGTCGGAAAAACCTGTTTTGAAAATTGCCGGACCGGCGGATCCGACTGGCCAAACGAACGGATACGTTGCCGTCGGTATTGTTGCAACCTCCAGCGAATCGCCTGGAGCACGAGCATTCACCGACTTTCTAATCAACGAAGAATCGGCAAAGCTGGTATTGAAACGTTTTGGATTTCAGTCAGCTATTCAAAACGACTAAGCAGTCGGGCAATATGAATTTACTCAAGACCTCCATGTCAGACGCCCCAACCAGTTCGACCACTCAACCGCCGCCGGGCAACCGAAACCGGATCTTCTGGATCACCATGAGCGGATTCGGAGTGATGTACCTCGGATTGATCGTTGCGATGATTTTCGCAGATTACCAGTACGCGAATTGGCAGGACTTCAAAGATCTGCTTGGCGACCCAACGGTCCGATTTTCAGTTTGGCTGAGCCTGTTTACTTGTACGATTTCAGCGATTCTTTCGATGTGGGTCGCTATTCCAACCGGCTATGTTTTGGCCAGAGTAGGGCGTGACGCGATCAACTCGCGGTTTGCCAACCAACCGTTGATGCGCCGATGCCTGCGAGCACTGCGATACGTTATTGATACGTTGCTTGACGTTCCGATCGTACTGCCACCGCTGGTTGTTGGTATTAGCTTGCTCGTTTTGTTTCAAACGTCGGCTGGACGCTGGCTTGATGGCATGACCAACGAAGTCTTCGCCGCGCTGGGATTTCCTGGCATCCAAGGAATCACTTACGAAATCCCGGCGATCATTCTGGCTCAGTTCACCGTTTCCGCCGCATTTGCAATTCGGACCATGCGCGACACGTTTGAGCAAATCGATGCCCGCCCCGAACAAATTGCCACGACTCTGGGAGCAAGCCACTATCAAGCGTTCTCGGACGTTGCGATGCCGCAGGCGAGATTTGGCTGCGTGGCCGCATTCACGTTGGCCTGGGCTCGGTCACTGGGCGAGTTTGGACCGATTTTGATATTTGCAGGAACGACTCAAATGAAAACCGAAGTGCTCTCGACTACGGTTTATCTGAACTTCCAAATGGGCAACTTGAAAGGCGCGGTTGCCGCGTCTCTGCTGCTGCTAACGCTGGCGATTTTCGTGTTACTGTTGATGCGGTTTGTGGCCCTAGCTGGTGATGACGACCGAGGAATCATGGCATGATCAAGCTGGACAAACTGACGATACTGCAAGGAAATTTTTCGCTGCGGGAGATTGATGTCTCGATCCCACAGGGTGCTTATGCGATTCTGATGGGCAAAACAGGATCGGGAAAAACGAGTTTGCTTGAGACGATTTGTGGATTGCGGCGGCCCAGCAGCGGTCGAATCCTGATCAATGATCAAGACGTCACCCGCCTGCCTCCTTCACAGCGTCAGATCGGGTATGTGCCACAGGATTCGGCTTTGTTTCCCACGATGAACGTGGCGCGACAGATCGGTTTCGGTTTGGAAGTGCGAAACGTCAAAACGGCTCAAAGGAAAAAACGTATTGAAGAAGTTGCTGAACTGCTTGAACTGAATTCGCTTATGAAGCGAAACCCCGGCGGTCTCTCAGGCGGGGAGTTGCAACGTGTTGCTTTGGCACGGGCAATTTCGTTTCGCCCGCGCCTGCTTTGTCTGGACGAACCACTCAGCTCGCTTGACGAGCCAGCGCGTCAGTCGATGATTGATCTGCTGCGTGCCGTTCACGATTCAGAAAACGTCACGGTTCTTCACATCACGCACAGCTCAATGGAGTGCCGACAGCTGGGGACGCTTCAGCTACGCCTCGCCAATGGTAAAGTCGAGCCGTTTGAAGGTCTTGTTTGAGCAACCGACAACCAAGAACCTGGGTATTTGACGGGTTTCGACACTCGCAGAATACCCATGAGCCCCATGTTTTAACGGGCAAGAGTCTTAAGAGTGCCCGTTCTACAGAATTGCCTTTCGGAGCGTGCTCAGGTTGAGTAGCTAGTGAGCTGCCGATTGCTGAGGAAACAGATTGTCCAAGTTTTGTTTCAGCGTCTGCAGCGTAATGAAAGCTCGATTAACGACTGTTGGAATGACGCTGCGCGAAACGCAGCGGACCGTCAACAGCTTTTGAGGCTCAGCACCCCAGTACGGCTTGTAGGATTCACTGCCGCGCAACAGGTCGAATTCTTTGTGACCTGCAGCGATCGCTTTTTGAACCGCGTGTGTGATCATCAAATGGCCTGGCTCAAGCGACATTGATTCGCTGCAAGCACCTGCTTGATAGAGCTGAGGTCCTGCTTCACCGAAAAGATAAAATTGAGCCACGAATGGTTTGTCTTTGTAAAATCCAAGCGTGATTTCTGCTTTTTCTTTCCCGATCAAGTCCTCAGCGGCGGTTCTGAGAAACGAAGTGAACTTTGGGTCCGCGAAAATGCCTAGATCGCCTTTGCTGACGAATCGCTTTTGGTGAAGATCGACCAAGGATTCAAAGGCAAATTCGAAATCCAGATCTTCCATCGTTGAGCGAACAATGACTTCGCCGCTGTTGAGTCGTTTTTGCGCTTTCTTGATTTTTCTACGAAGCGATTTTTTGGACCCTTTGACGAACTCTTCCCAAGTCGGCGGAAGCGAAATGACCCATGTCGGTTCCAGTTCACTTTCGTATCGCCAAAACGGCTCAAGGCTTTCAGGCAGTTGCTCGTCACGATCAACGTCACTGACGCCTTCGAGCTCCAGCATCGAAACTGTCTTGGATGTTTCAATCTGATCGGCGATCGCGTTGTTAACTCAGTTTTGAATTCTGGCTTTGCAATGACTTCCACGTAATCGGTGCAGGTCACGCCACTGCCGATGAAGCGAAGACGGTTTTGTCCCATCCAGCGATCCACGAAAAACGGGGCAATCCCAACCAGTTCGCCTTCGACTTCGTAGATGTAGGTTTGCAGCTCCAGCGAATCACCAAAACTCTTCCACCAGGCCGCGTGCCAACTGAAGCTACGAAGTGGCTCCGTTGTGAGCTTTTCCCACCGATCCTTGAGCTCGAGAAACTGCTCAATTGTGGTTACTTTTTTGATAGACATTGCATCGTCCCATTGCCAGCGGCAGAAAGTAATTGAATTTAAGTGGCAACTAGATCGAGCCAAGCTCTATTGCAAAATGTCTCTTCTGCAAATATCTGCACGACATTCTTGTTGGAAACCTACGTTACAAAATGGGTTGAACGTCGCTAAACTTGTGCCCGCAAATCCAGACTATTCCGCACAACGATTCACCTGTCTGGTATTTGGGCTTCTGCGGAAATCGAAATCCTGTTTTCAGGTTTCACAATCTATGTTTCTGGAACACTAACCGTGGTCCTGACATGCCTGAACAACAAAGCCAAACTGATTTGCCACCGATGAAGAAGCCGGGACGTATCCTTGAACTGGATGCGATTCGAGCGATTTCGTGTTTGAACCTACTGTTGTTTCACTTCACTTGGGTCTATCAAGAAAAGTACGGTTTTGCATCGGATCTCGGATTCACGTTTCCATACGGCAAGTATGGAGTGCAGCTTTTCTTCATGCTCAGCGGATTGGTCAATGCGCTTACGCTGCTAAAAAAGCGGAACCCGACCAACTTCATCGTCGCACGATTCATCCGAATTTTGCCGTCGTACTGGCTGGTCATTGTGCTCAACATCGTGCTGTTTTCGACTTTTTCGATGTACCACGAAACGGTTGAACTCGGTGCCACGGTTGCCAACCTTTCCACGATGCCCATGTTGTTTGGGTACACGAACATGGAACCGGTCACATGGACGCTTCAGATAGAAATGTTGTTCTACGCATTTCTGATGATCGCGCTGGCAACAGGCCTGTTGGACAAGCCGATGCGCACCTTGATGGTCGCAATCTCTGTATGTTTGGTTTGCTGTTTAGGATTCGACAAGTTTGCGTTGGCCTATCCTGACTCGATTTGGAACGGCCGATTCCGAATCGCCGAAGACCTGTTCTTCATGAGAAATCTACCGTTGTTTGCGATGGGCATTCTTTTGAATGAACTGCGTTGCAAGCGAGGCAAGCCATGGGTGCTGTGCGCGGGCATGCTGGCCAGCGCAACCGTTTTTCACCTGATCGATCATCGAGGCCACAATCCAGTTGCGACGGTATTGCTGTTCGGGATGCTGGTTGCCGGATCCTACGGAAAGATTCCAATCCTCCGCTGGCGACCGCTAATCTACATCAGCTTCATTTCTTATTCGCTGTATCTATTCCACAACAATCTTGGCTCGGGATTGATGAAATTCCTCGAAAGCTGTGGTCTGCCACCACTGGGAACCGTAATTGCTGCTACGATTTTTTCGATCGCGGTCTCGGCAGCGATTACCCGCTGGTTCGAACAACCAATTACGAATATTTTGAGAAAGTCTTGGATCAAATTCACCAGTCGAAGACCCGCCAACTCCGGCCAATCACCAAGTATTTCTGGCGCTTCAAAAGCCAGTTAGCACTGGGCACTGTAAGTTAAATGTGACCGACAAGTGATTTGACACCAGAAATGCCTCAGACCGTTCAGCTCCTGCAAAGAGCCTTCCCAAACAAAATCGCAGAGGGCGAGGGAAATAAAAAACTCCTGATCTACTGACCACGAAGTGATCGAAACCAGGAGCGTTTTTAAGTGATAAATTCTTAGCGGATGGAGAGGGATTCGAACCCCCGGACGAGTTACCCCGTCGCCGGTTTTCAAAACCGGTGCCTTCGACCAGACTCAGCCATCCATCCTTCTAAGTGTGACCCGGGATATGAAAAACGGGTTCACCTGCGTCTGGGAAAAGTTTATCTAATTGCTGATTTTCTAACAAGGCCCAACAAAGGGCGAGAACCGAAAAATGCCCCGTAGAAATAAAAGGCCCGAGTTCAGATCATCGAATATCTGGCGTACTTGAGCAGAAAGATGCTCGCTGTAAACCATGAAATGCCCTTTGCTGCTCGAATCAAATCAGCAGCTGGGTTTGAGACCTGCTGACAAGCTCGATTCTCGAAATGGGGAACGAGGATTTTACCCTGATTTAACAAGTGTTCAGTTTTTGAAATCCGATTCAAATTGCCCAAGCCTCGTGCAACGCTTGCCAACACCTCAGGCAACTCAACCCGCTCCAGTTTCGTGACTTTGAATTCAGTCCACAAAACTGAACTTCCGGTCAATCGGACTCTAGTCTGCAACTCAGTGGAATTATGGCAAGCAAAATCAGGAATTTCAGTCAGCTCTAACGAACTATGCAGACCGAATACAATGACGATTCAAAAAACAGAACTGGTTCTGGCATAGCTGTTGCTGAGCGAGTCACTTCGATTGCAGACGCAGCGGTGTCTGTTACTTAATTCGTCATTACTGACACACCTCAACGGGAGAAGCACTTATGAAGTTGGTTTCCAGATTAGTTTTGTTTGCAACTGTAGCTGCAGGATTCACATTTGTGTCTGCCGATAGCGCAGAAGCTCAATTGTTCAAGCGTCTGTTCAATCGTTGTTGCTGCAACGCTGAAGAACCTGAGCCGGAACCAGAAGCGTGCCCTTGCGAAGCACCGGAGCCATGCCCGGCGCCTGAACCTGAACCAATTCCTTGCTGTGCACCTGCACCTGAACCAATGCCTTGCTGTGCGCCTGAGCCAATTCCAATGCCATGCTGCGAACCAGCTCCAGCGCCCGAGCCAGTCCCCATGCCTTGCTGTGAACCAGCTCCGGCACCCGCACCTTGCTGTGGCACAGCAATGCTGCCAACTTTGGGGCCGGGCGAGACTTTAATCGCGGTTTATCCGTTATCAGCCCCCGTTATTGGTTCCCAATTCACTAGTCCGGTTTTTGAAAACGCCCCAACAATGATTGTTGAAGCTCCTGCAGCACCCCCAGCTACAGAAGTCGCTATTTCAGCGATTGCCGAAGCCTCAGAAGAATTAGCCATTCGCTAGATCGTGGCGCGAGTAAGAGAAATTTGAGGCTGAAACGGATTTCGGTTTTGATTTTGGAAAGCGGCGTGAGCATTCCTACGCCGCTTTCCTTCTTCTTACAAGCCAGCTAGTTCCACACCGCCCAATCTCAACGTAATGTTCGCTTGAGAATAATCGACACTGCATCTACCATGGCGGTTTGAGTCTGCTTCTGTCGATCGAATTAAAAGCGAACAAATGGAAAAATCTGGAGTTGCGATTGTTGGTTTGGGCACCGTCGGCCAAGGCGTCGCCAAAATCCTGCTTGATCATGGTGATCGAACCGGCCGTCACGCTGGACGGACCTTATGGCTGACTCACGCGGTCGTTCGCGATGTTAACAAGCCGCTTGATGTCGATCTCCCAGACGGAATTCTGACCGATGACCTGCAAAAATTGATCGATGATCAATCAGTTCAAGTCGTCGCGCAAGTGATTGGCGGAATTGAACCAGCCCGTACCATCATGCTACAGCTCCTCGAAAGCGGCAAAGACGTTGTGACGGCTAATAAAGCTCTGTTGGCCGAGCACGGTCCCGAGATTTTTGACCGCGCCCGGCAGCTCGGTCGTTCGGTTGCGTTCGAAGCCTCCGTAGCTGGCGGAATCCCAATCATCTCCAACATCAGCCAGTGCCTCTCAGGCAACCAGGTTCAATCGCTTCACGCGATCCTCAACGGAACCAGCAACTACATCATTTCGAAAATGGATGGCGAAGGAGCCGACTACGCTGAAGCACTTGCTGACGCGCAGGCGTTGGGACTGGCCGAAGCCGATCCGACGATGGACGTTGACGGAACCGACGCCGCGCAAAAGCTGGCGATTTTGGCGCACCTCGGTTTCGGAGCTCGGGTTCATTGGTCCGATATCCCGCGCAGGGGGATCGACTCGATCGCCAAATCCGATATGGAGTTTGCCAAACATCTTGGCTACCGCCTCAAACTGATCGCTTATGCCGAATTGGTTGAATCTGGAATTCAGCTGATGGTCGCTCCGATGATGGTGAAAATCGGCGAGCCGTTGGCGGAGGTCAAAGCCAACTACAACGCGGTCAGCGTCGTTGGAGATGCGGTCGGGCCTGTCTTTTTCCACGGTCAGGGAGCCGGCCAAATGCCGACCGCTTCAGCCGTTGTTGCGGACATGATCGATACCGCAGTCGGCAGAACGGCGATCACGTTTAAGACGCTTGAGCTTTGGGCCCAAGACAACAAACGGGTTGACTTTGCCAGCCCCGGCGACCTCGAGGGCCGGTTCTATTTCCGCTTTGATGTCGTCGACCAGCCAGGTGTTATGGGACAGATTACCGGGCGATTGGGGCAACACGGTATCTCGATCGCTTCAGTTTACCAACACGAATCCCGCAACGAGAATCAGCAAACCGTTCCTATCATCATCATGACGCATCATGCGCCCGAGTCGGCCGCCCAAGCCGCGATGAAGCAAATCCTCGACATGCCCACCGTTGCCGATACTGCCGAACGGTTTAGAATTCTCGGGTAGTAGTTTTTCGACTCTCAATTCTTGGATGAGCCGTTTTGGCGCTAGCCACGGTTGTCCGCCATTAACCG
>CALJOA010000139.1 GCA_937981585.1 uncultured Pirellulaceae bacterium
CTCGCGCTTCGGGCTGATATTACTTAACTCAAACGAGCGTTGGTTAAATGAAGACACAAATTTCCCGGGAGGGCGAAGCTCCAGCTGAGCCGACGCCATGTAGCCCCCAAGCTCAGCAGGAGCTTCGCCTTCCCGAGGCGGCAGCCAACACTGTCTGATGAATGTGAGCACTTAGTGGTTCGTCCAAGCTGATTCAGGGCGTTGTCCAACGAAATCGCATTTTACTTTGTCACTGTTTCACAGATCCACTGGCGGTAGCCAGGACTCGCCGCCACTATTTCGACGGCGATGATTTCTGGCTGGTCGTAGTGATGCAGCCGCAAGATCTCTGCTTCCACTTTCGGATACATCTGCCGAGTTGTTTTGATGTTGCAGAGCCACTCGGTCGCCGACTCGGTTTTACCTTCCCAGGTGTAGAGGCTCGACACGGGACCGGAAATCTGGCAACAAGCCGCCAGTCGACTCTCGATCAGACCTGCGGCGATCGCATTGAGTTTATCACGATCGTCGCTGGTTGTGGAAATTTGAATGATTGAATTCAATTTGGAGTGCGCTATCCGACAGGCGGGATGCCTGTCACTTCGATTTGAAACTACTGAGCGTTGGTGTAGCAGTATTCGAACAAAGCCTTCCACTCACGAACGGCTTCGGGTTGAACAGCGCCAAGATTTCCTGATTCGGCAGCCGCCTCACACTGATCGACGAAGTCCTCGGGGTTCCAGCCATCGTCAATTTGGCTGTACACCGAGTGCTTTCCGACTTTGCGATACCAATACTTGCTGTTCCAAAAATCACCTTCAAGTCGATGCATGATCGCGTGCCAGAAACTTCCTTCACGCGAGTGTATTTCCTGACTGATGTCGTGCGATCGATCAAGAAAATTGTGCAACAACCAGATTCCCGAAATCGCACATCGGGCCATGTCGTCGTCGCTGACGCCCATCGGAAACAGATCCTCAATCGAGAGTTGGCCAAGCCGATCGGTCAGTTGTTTGGGCTTTCCACCAGTCGTGTAGTTCGCAAACGCAGCTTCATCGACCAAATCCGCAACCGACTCAGGAAGCTCAAAGGAAAGTTGTTGGGACATCAAAACACCTCAAATCAGTCGAAGACAAATGCTAGCAGCGACTCATAGTGTAGATGACAGCACGGGCAATAGTCGAGCGGGATTGCCAAAAGCAATGGTTAGCAAGAGAGAAACAAAGTTGGAAAGCTCGGCTATTTGGCTTGTTGGACCAACTGGTCGCTTCTATACTCCCGCACCTTAAAAACCGCGCGGGAGGTCTGCGGGGTAGCTGGTGCGCGCATGGAGGTGCACCGACTGGTATCTTTTTCATCGTCAACTGGTTCAACCGACTTGAACTCAGCCAGGCAAATTAGAGCTAGTTTTTTCGCTTTTGCGAAGCGTGGAATCGGTGTGCGCCTACTCGGATCGTTGACGCGAAATTGGCTGGCCAAAGCGTTCGGATTGTTGGTTCTTACGGCGGCAACTGGACTCACACTGACCGCGTTTCCCAGTCCCGCCAGCGGTTATCAAATTACTTACCCTCAACCAGACGTAGGGTCGTCGATCTCGGTTAAGTCCGACCACGCCGTTCGGTGGCGAGTCGGTCACTACGAAGTCTTACATCTCTCTGGTGATATCCAAATTCAACAGCAACAACTTGTTGCTGCGGCCAACGAGGCGATTTTGTGGGTTGAAGCTCCGTCTGAAAGTGGCACAAACGGCGCAAGCGCCGTTCACAAAGTCATCGTCTACCTCGAGGGACAAGCCGTCATCGAGATCCCGAGGCTGGGTGCTTCTCAGGTCGCCGCGCGGGAGCTTGGAGAAGACGAAAAAGATCGAATCGTTGACGATCACTGGTTGGGTAGACTGTTTACCAATGCCACAGTCGATTTAAACCAAGTCGCGGTTCCACTGGGTGAGTTGCCTCCGCCGAAGATTTTTGCCCGCGCTCAAAAAACACTTTCCGACGGCGCGTTTGGGTCGGTCAAGCAAGTCCAGTTTGCTCAACCGGTATTCGCCGCACCGGGACAGTCTGTTGTGGTCTCTCCACAGACTGGATTGGTCCAGCAGATCACGCCCTCACTGGATCAACAACCGTTCTCGGCGTTTGGCTCAGCAACGCAAACTGCGCCTCAGCCGGTATTTCAAACGCCTGCCACTTCACCTGCCATAGCGCCTCAAACCAATATCGCTCCCAATTATCAATCCAACTCGCCTCCCGGTTTGGGCCCTGGTTCACTAGGGAGTCAGGCTTCTCGAGGACCATTCAATATTCAGTTTTCGGGAAGAGATTCCGCGGTCAAACTCAACTTGAACTCGTTCCGAAATCCCAACAATCCCAACGAGCGAGTTTCGGTTGCCGTTGGCGGGATTCGAATCGTGATCGACAGTCCACGCATCGCCGAGGCCGAAGTATTTCAAGGCGACAGGGATCGCAAGCTCTACATTTTGGCCGACAACATGGTTCAATGGCAAACCGTGATGCCCGATGGGACAAAGCGAGATCAGCTTTACCTCGAAGGCAACGTCGTGTTCGCCAAAGGAAGTCGAACGATCTATGCCGAGCGAATGTTCTATGACGTTGACGCTCAACAGGGAACGATTCTCAAAGCCGAGGTTTTGACGTCGGTCAAGGACTATCAAGGCGCGGTGCGAATGAAAGCCGACGTCGTCCAGCAATACGATGACAACAATCTTCAGGCATTCGGGTCTGCGTTTACGACCAGTCGGCTTGGCGTTCCAAGATACTGGCTTCAATCTCAGAGCATCGGGATTCAGAAATCGCAAGTTCAGTCGTTCGATCCAGAAACCGGCCAACCGGTATTTGATCCTCGAACCGGATTGGCTTCGACTCAGGACGAGTTCACCGTCGATAGCCAACAGAACCAGATCTACCTGGGCGGGGTGCCAGTGTTCTCGTGGCCTCGTTTGCAAACCAGTCTAAGTAATCCACAACTATACATTGACCGACTGGGCGTGAACAACGATTCGATCTTCGGTTTCCAATTGACCACTGGTTGGGATATGTACCAACTGCTGGGTCTGCAAAGTCCACCGCGCGGAACACGTTGGATCGGACTGTTGGATTACCTGAGCGAGCGGGGCGTCGGGATTGGAAGCGAGTTTGACTACCAGCGGAATTCGCTTTTCGGAGCCCCTGGTATTGCTCGTGGTCAGTACAAGAGTTGGTTCATCAATGATGACGGGCTTGATTTCTTGGGCCAGGACCGACGGAACTTGACACCTGAAGAAGATTTACGCGGACGAATCAGGCTGCGCCATCGACATGATTTCACGCCTGGGTATCAACTGCGAGCGGAATTGGGTTACATCACCGACCGGAATTTTCTTGAGCAGTACTACGAGCGGGAATGGGATACTGAAAAAGACGCAACGACTGGATTTTGGCTGGAGCGAAACGTTGGCACCCAAAGCTACAATTTGACTGGTGATCTTCAGCTCAATGATTTCTTCACGCAAACCAGCGGGATCAAGTTCGACCAGTTTACGATCGGTCAGCAAGTGTTCAACAACCGGGCGATCTGGCACAGCCATTCGCATGCCGGCTATGTGAGAATGCGGCAAGCCAACGCGCCACTGGATCCGGTGGAAATTGCCAAGTTCGACCCATTGGCGTGGGAAGCCGATGTTGATGGATTCCGAGCCGGGACGCGTCACGAACTTGATTTTCCGACACAGTTTGGCCCGGTCAAAGTCATTCCTTACTTGCTCGGTGACGCAACGTATTGGCAAGAAGATTTGACGGGTAACGATCTTGCTCGGGTCTACGGGCAGGTCGGCATCAGAGCCAGTTTGCCAATGTGGCGAGTCGATCCGTCGGTTCAAAGTGTTCTCTGGAACGTCAACGGACTAGCTCACAAAGTCAACTTTGACATCGACGCTTTTTATGCCGATGCTTCTCAAGATCTAGACGAACTGCCGCTATACGATCCGCTTGATGACGATGCACAGGAACATTTTCGTCGGCGGTTTGCGTTTGATACTTTTGGGATCGCGCCAGGTGGAGATACGCCGATCAAATACGACGAACGCTTTTTCGCTCTTCGGTCTGGGTTGCAGAGTTGGGTGACATCGCCTTCGGCTGAAATTGCAGACGATCTGGCGATCGTGAAACTGGGGGTTCGTCAGCGGTGGCAAACCAAACGCGGAATGCCCGGGCGTGAGCGGATTATCGATTGGATCACGCTTGATATGCAAGCCATATTGTTCCCCGACGCTCAGCGCGACAACTTTGGAAACGCGGATTTTGGAATGTTTGACTACGATTTTCGCTGGCACATTGGAGATCGGTTCAGCCTCGAATCGGACGGGTATTTCGACTTCTTTTCCCAGGGATTGCGTACCGTAAGCATCGGTAGCAACCTCAGTCGACCCGAAGTTGGAAACGTATACGTCGGTTTCCGTTCAATCGAAGGCCCAATCAGCAGTAACATTCTCTCGGCGGCACTGACCTATCGAATGAGCGATAAGTGGGGAGTCAAGGCGGGCGGGCAAATTGATTTCGGCGAGACCGGCACGATCGGACAGACCGTGAGCTTCGTTTACATCGGCGAATCGTTCCTGTGGCAGTTCGGTGCCAACTATGACGCCAGTCGCGACAATTTGGGTTTCCGATTCGGGTTTGAGCCACGATTCACCAAACGGCCAAGACTGTTTCGCCCAGGTGGCGTTCCGATTCCCCCAGCTGGATCTCGTTGGTTGGAGTAGTCATGACTGAATCAAACAGTAAAGAAAAAGAGCCGAGTGAACAGCGAACCTGGCAAACAAACCGCCGCCGAACGTGGATACAAAAGTTCAAATCGGCTTTCCGCGGTGTTGCCCTAGGAGTCAAAGGGCCCCGGTCGTTCGAATCTCGTGTTGATGGATCGGGGACTGATGTAAAAAGCCACAACAGTTTCTGGCTTCATTTTCCATTGGGGCTGGCCGCGATCATCTTGGGGCAAATGCTGAACGTAGGTCCGGCTTCGATGGCTGTGTTGGTGGTTTGTATTGGGTTGGTTGTTGTTGCGGAGCTGCTTAACACGAGTATCGAGTTCCTAGCGTCTGCTGTGACGTCTGAGTTTGACGAAACAATCGAGGCCGCGTTGGATGTCGCAAGCGGAGCCGTTCTGGTGGCGAGTTTGGTTGCGGTGGCTGTGGGATGTCTGGTGCTGGGATACGCGATGATGGTGTGAGTTTGGTTGTCCTCTTGTGAGCGAGTCGCGCTTGATCTTTCCGGGCTCGCCCGACGCAGGACAGGATACTCACTGCTAATGAAAATGCCTGAGGGCCAGAGGTAGGTCGTGAAGGGTCAGGTGTATCGTGAGGGTAAGGAAGGTTTTAAAGGGTGGCTGGGGTCGAACGCAGTGAGCCCCCAGTTTGTCTGCTGGGGGCTCGCTTCGCTCGACCCGAGCCACCCTTCAACATCAGTTCGCCGACTTCGAGCTGACCCAATATGTTGATCAGCGCAAGAAAAACCCGCCAGCTGATTTCTCAAGCGGACGGGCTGCTGCGATGTAGATGCTTTGTTACGTCAGTCGGCTTAGCGATTGACACTGTCGCGAGCGGCTGCTGCTTTGAGGGCAGCGGCTTCACGCGTGAGTTTGAATTCTGGACCCTTCGGGAAATACTGTAGGTCGTCCTGAAGGTAGTAGGCACTTGGCAACGTCTGACCACCGATACTCATTTGGCAACCGGTCGTCGCAAACGCGGCAACGATGGCGGCTCCACACAGCAACAGGCTCAGAGTTCTGGATTTGATTCGAGAAAACATTAGTTTGGAAACTCCAATTAGGCGGTTCCGCAATCCATATCACAGCAACTATTTGCGGGATGACCGTTACAGCCTTTATCGTCCCGCCACGGTGTGGACTTTGATCTTTTGCCGAAAATTCGACACAACCGGCTTCTTTTAACACAAGTGGCTTCCTAACTTACCTCACTTCCGTTAAGCACCGTCAAAGTGGAATGTGGAGGTAGATCAAGCAAACAACTGGGCGAATTGCGTAGTTTGGATTTAGGTTTGTTCTGAACTAAAAGTGATAGCAAGCCTCGTTCTGTGTCGAGAATTAACCAATGTCTGAGCATTTCGAGCCAAGTGACCCGCTTTTCAGATTTGTTTGACGCATTTTTTGCGGCGCTATCAGCCGAGTTTTTGTTGCCAATCCCTCAAAGTCGTGTTTTGTTGGGCAGAGTTTTTAGCAAAGCGGCCTGTCCGAGATAAAATCAACGTTGGGCAAGCGTTAGTGGGCTTCGAAGCCGGATTCAGCCGGCCGCGATAATTTCAGGAATCAATCGATGAGATCAAAACTCTTGAACTCTTTTGTCGGGCGGAACTTCGTTTCCGTTTTACTGGCTATCAGTTTGGCAACTTTGATGGCTACATCCAGTTCTGTTGGCCAATCGAGCCAGCTACCCAGGCTTCAAACTTACAACGCTGCTGTTTTTTCGCGCTACTACCAAGCGGACTACAAAGAAGCTGGGCGAGATTTTCGAAGGGGATACAACACGGCCTTCAAGATCGGGACTCGACGTCATCTCGATTCGGTTTGCTTTCTGACCATGATGGGCGAGTGTAACTATCACTTGGGCAATTACAGTGATGCAGTCGAAATGTACGAGGGTGCATTGAAGCTGTACCTGTCCTACCAAGCCGAAAATTGGCAAGCCCGATTGCAGATGCCGCCGGCGATCCAATCTGACCAGCGGGCTTACGCCAACGCGAGGATCACTTGGGGGACTTCAGCTCGAGGCGCCTCTGCGGCGCGCGTTCCCACGACGTTCGGGATGATGTTCGGTCGCGTCGATGCCGAACGAGCATTCGTCGAAGGCGGTGCTGTCGAGAACGCGGAGATTAAAAAAGTCAACGTGACCGAGATCATGCGCTGCACGGCGCTTTGTCTTCATCGTAGGCGAACCATCAAGGGTCCGATTTGTAAGTACGACCCATTGACCAGTACATTGGTCAACGGCCTCAATATCGCCGGCGTTGGAAACGGATCGGTGATGGGTGCTTACAACGGCGTGCTTCTCGGGATCGCGCAGGCTTCGATGGAAGACTACGATCGCGCGACCAAGACGCTTAAGAGTTCCTTGCAGATGAATCGCATGGACCATCCGCTAACGCCAGTTGCGATGGTGGAGCTGGCCTTGATTGGTGGCGCTGCAAAACACTATGCCGCTGCGGGCCAGGTTGCTCTGGAGGCTAGTTATGCTGCAGCCGTGTTTGATCAATTCGATTTGGTCGAAGAAGCGCTGAGTGTCGGGACAAAACTGCATTTGATGACGGCCAAGACACCGTATCCTCCGCTGGAGAACGCGATCCTGTGGGCCAAGCAAAAAAGGGCTCGTTTGATGCAGGCTTCTTTGATTCACCGGTTGGCCGAGTGTCTGGCCGAAGGTGGCGAAGCGGAATTGGCGTCACGTGTTCTGCGTCAAGCCAACGGGGTGATCAGTACACGGAATTCGCTTGGCGCTTGCGTTGTCAGCGCGCGTTTGAAATACATCGGCGCGGTGATTGAGTTTCTCAATGGTGATCTGATTGGTGGCAAGGCAGAATTGGGCAAAGCGCTAGACCATTTTCAAACGGGATCGCTTTGGCTGTATCAACTCGGCTTGGCAGATCAGCTTGCCAGCAGTGGAGCGAGCCAACGGGAAGCCGATCGGGTCTACGAAACATTGCTTCGGGATCCCAATGAGATTGATTGGAAAGTCGAACCGATGGAGGCGATTGCTTTTCTGGCTTCGCCTCATGTGGGTTCGATGGAGCTTTGGTTCGACATTGTGATCAATCGCAAAAATCCGTCTCGTGCTCTTGAAGTTGCGGATCTGCTTCGACGACACCGATTCTTCAGCAGCCTGACATTGGGCGGTCGGCTGATGTCGCTCCGTTGGCTTATGCACGCACCAGAAGAATCATTGTCCCAAGAAGCAAAACTTCAAAGGCAGAAATTTCTCGCCAGCACGAGTTATCAACAGTTGATCGACAAAGCCAAGCAGATTGACACGTCACTCAAACTTCTGCCGGTCAAGCCTCAGCCGGGTTCGCCCGACGAACGAAAACAGCTCGCGCTGATGGAGGAGTTGGCCGTGGTCTCCAATGCCCAGGAAGCCGCGTTGGCGAGCTATGCATTACGACGTGAGCCAGCCGAAATGTCGTTTCCGCCTCAGCCGAGCATGGAAGAGTTCCAGAGGAAGATTGCCAAGGATCAGGTCGCGTTGGTTTGTGTTGCGACCTCCGCTTACCACTTGTTTCTGCTCAAGACGGACGGTGTGCAGTATCTCGATCCGATCGATTCGAAACAGATGATTGGTGCGGTTGGCGGGTTGCTGAAGGACATGGGGCTCGCTGAGACGGCACTTGATGTCGATGCGATTCAAGATACTGAGTGGAAAACCACTGCTCAGGAGATCAAGCCCGGCTTGTTCGGCTCGGTCACTGACAAAGATTGGTTGCAGTTTCGCGAGTTGGTCATCGTGCCTGATGGGGTGCTTTGGTACCTTCCGTTCGAAGCCATTCCTTTAAACGGCGTCGATGGTAAAGACTATCTAAGCGACGCAATCAGCATTCGGTATTCGCCAACGCTAGGACTAGCGTTCGGTGCACAGCGAAAACCGGCTGAGATCAAGAAGACCGCTGTTGTCACGGCGCGAATGTCCCCGCGCGGTGAAGCCGAGCTTTCACACAACGAGTTTGATGATTTCGTCAAAGCCAATCCCGATGCGATTGAGTATCAACGGGCTGGCAGTATCCCTTCCAGCTACCTGATTTCTTTGCTAGATCAATTGATTGTTTGGAGTGAGATCAAGACGACAAAGAATCAGCCGTTGGCCATGAATCCGTTTCAAATCGACACCAAGAAAACGGGCTCGACGATCGACTCGTGGATGTCGCTGCCATGGAGCGGTGCGCAGAATGTGATTCTCCCAGGTTTGAATTCCGATGGTGGTAATGGTCTCAGAGGAAAAGTGTATGGGACCGATTTGTTTTTGACTTCCGTCGGATTGATGGGCTCGGGTTCACGATCTGCACTACTCAGCCGTTGGGCAACTGGCGGAAAGTCTGCGATTGAGTTAACAAAACAGTATGCGACCGAGTTGTCAAAATCTGGATTGTCGACGGCTCTTTTGAGTAGCAGAAAATCGGTTCGAGAATCTGAGTTGGACTACGAAAACGAGCCACGAATAAGAGCCAAGAAGTCAGATCCAGTCGTCAAAGGTGAGCATCCGTTTTTCTGGTCGGCTCATATGTTATTCAGTATCCCTGACGGCAAACCCGATCCGCCAATTATCAAACCAGGTCCGGCAAACGCGAATCCCAATCCGGGAGCGGTCGATAAAGCCGCCGCCGGAGACGTAGACAAGCCTGCGGCTGCAAAAGAAGATGCGCTGATCGCCAACCCCGATTCCGGTTCCGGTTCGGTGCTACCTGGTCAAAAAGAGGTTGAGAAAACGGCAGAGCCTGTTGGCGAGTGAGAGTTGGATACAGAATTTACATGATCAACGGCATGTTGCGTGTCATCATTTCAATCATGTTCATCCTGTCAAAAACCTTTGCTGGGATTGAAATCGTAAAGTATCACGGCGATCCTCCCAGGAAGCGGCCAACGCTTCTGGGTCGGATAAATCCAACTTGGTTTCGCTACCAGCGTGCAGATACAGCAAATACATGCACAATGCGCCAGCCAGTGGCGCAGTACACCAAATTCTATTGAAACAGGCCTGCATTTCATTCAGACTGCCGCTCAGCCCACAACTTGGTAGCAAGGATGTTACGATGTGGTTTCTTGCCGGTTTGTCATGGACGCGAAATGTTTCGAAAAGCCCGTCTTCAAATTGTCCCATTTGCAGTTAGCCAAAGAGTTAGCTTTCGCTTCAGCCTAAAGGTCTGTTTGCAGGTTTGCTTGGCAGCTTGTTTATTGATTTCGGCTTTTGATTCGTCGACCTTTGGAGATGACAAAGTTGGCGGCGCAAATCATGTTGTTGGAGCCAGC
>CALJOA010000140.1 GCA_937981585.1 uncultured Pirellulaceae bacterium
TTCGGCGTTGCCCTCAAAAAATGTATTCACTGAGGATTTCCACTCGAAAGCAACGATGGTTAAAACAATGACCTTTGCCGCAATCAAGATTCCAATCCAACGGCGAAACTGCTCTGAGCAGACGTAAGTCTTCCGTTTCACCAAGATCGGATTCGTAAAGTCCTCAGGAAGCTCGAGCTTCACCAGTTGGCCGGCATCAGGATTCCGAGAAAGCCTCTCCGCGGCGTTAGGCGTCGTACCGGAACGACCGAGGAGACTTTTAATGCCTTGCGTCTCGCCAAGCATGCAACCCATCGCAAACGCATTGATGTCTAAGAAAACTCCAACCAACAACCAACTTCGAATACCGAGGATTGAAGATTCAGCAGCCAAAACACTGCCCATTAAAACCGCCGCAATGGGCGCAGCTAGACCAACGATAGCCCATGACGATCTACTGGCGTCTCGCCCTAGCTTGGTGTTCATCGCTGAGACAATATTGATGGCGTTGATGCATCCTTTGATATCCGCCATCAAATAGATGGCTGCAAGCAACCAAAACGAATGGTGAAACCTCGGAATTGATATCAGCGCTGCGACACCCAGCAACGCGAAGCCAAAGCTTGAAACTTTGATCGTCGTGGCGACTGTGAACTTCTTCGTCAGCAAGTACCAACAGCCAGCCGCGATCGCAGTTCCGATGCCTGAAAGCACAAATACTAGCGCCAACTGATCGTTACCAACGCGAGAAAGAAACAAGCTGTCTCCAATCGTACGCGCGACAACGTAGGATGTTGCAATCACGAGCGAAAACGCGAACAACAACCGCACGATCCTTCTCTCATAGCTGGGCAACTTGAACATTTAACTCCCCGATTAACCAGTCTGCATGAACCGTTTCAGCACCGCTGAAAAATACGACTCTGCTCGCGACTTGATTATGAAAAAGTTGAGGGTTGAACGAGTTATTTCGCCGAAAAAAGCTGGTCTCAGTAGACGAGTATGTATTTGTATATATTAGGCCAATTCGCACTTTGGTCCAATTTTAAAAACGAATCCTATCGATCTCGTCGTTTTTTACGACTTAATTCGAATCCTTAGCGGGTTGTTTGGATTCTTCGGGGCCGAAGATATCCGATTCATGTACATTGAATCGCGGACTCGATTCGCGCTGCCTTCGGACCCCACGTCACGATGACGCCCTCGCGCTTCACCTCATCTGGCAGAACAAGGGACTCACACCCCCAAGCAAATAAACATGCCCGGCACACCAAAAAAAGACCGAGGAATAGGTTTCCACGGCGTCTTTTCTTGTGTTTTGACCAACAGGCGTTTCTGACAACGCGATTGACTAAGAGGCGTTGTTGGCAACGCGATTGGCAACCAAAATTCGATTGGTTGCATTGAGAATGGCCTTAATAGAAGCCTCAACACTGTCAGTTGAAACGGCACGGCCACGGAAGATCTGCCCTTTATGCTCAGTTTCCAATGTGATCTCCCCTGGTGCATCATACCCCAGCGAAGTACTACGAACGTGAAACTCTTTGCAAGTCATCTCCACGCCAGTGATTTTTTTGACAGCCAGAAACGCAGCGTCAACTGGACCCGAGCCCTCGGCTATTTCCACCGTTTGCTCTTCGCCTCCTTTGCTAAGACACAAAGTGATTCGCGGGGCCGCCTGATACTTTAAATCCACGTCGAAGGAAACAAGCGACCACTCCTCTTCGATTGTGCCAAGGATCTCATGTTCGATTAGCGCGGCAATATCGCCATCAAAAATTTCTTTCTTCCGGTCGGCAAGTTTTTTGAACTCTTCAAAAACGCTTTGCAACTGCTCACCTGTGAGCTTGAAGCCCAACTGCTTGGCTCGGTCGGCAAGTGCGGCTCGACCGCTGTGCTTTCCAAGCACCAAATCCGTACTCGCAAACCCGACGTCTTCGGGTCGCATGATTTCGTAAGTCGTTCGCTCCTTCAACATTCCGTCTTGATGAATTCCGGCTTCGTGAGCAAAAGCGTTCCGCCCTACGACGGCTTTGTTGCGTTGCACTTCCAAGCCCGTTATCGTCGAAACAAGCCGACTGGCAGGCACAAGCCGTTTTGAATTGACGGTCGTGTCAAAGTCATAGAAATCAGACCGCGTCCGAACTGCCATGACGACTTCTTCAAGCGAAGCATTTCCAGCTCGCTCTCCAATTCCATTGACCGTACATTCGATTTGCCCAGCTCCGTTTTGCACGCCGGCCAAACTGTTGGCAACCGCCATCCCGAGATCGTTGTGACAGTGAACGCTGATGACGGCCTTATCGATATTGGGAACCCGGTCGACGAGATTTTTAATGCATGCGCCCATCTGCTCAGGCGTCGCATAGCCGACGGTGTCAGGAATATTGACCGTCGTTGCTCCCGCATCGATTACGGCTTCTACAACCCGGCAGAGGAAATCCGGTTCCGTCCGCGCTGCATCCTCTGGCGAAAACTCGATGTTGTCGCAGTAGTTTTTCGCGTGAACTACTCCGGCGACCGCCCTGGAAATAATTTCGTCGGGGCTCATCTTGAGCTTGAACTCACGATGAATTGCACTGGTCGCAAGAAAGACATGAATCCGAGGGTCCGCCGAGCCCTTCAAGGCCTCCCAAGCCCGGTCGATATCGCGCTCGTTGGATCTGGCCAAGCCACAAATCTCGGCCCCGCGAAAGTTGTTTGCGATCTCTCGAACCGACTCGAAATCTCCTGGCGAGGCGATCGGGAAACCGGCTTCGATCACGTTCACGCCCAGCTCGATAAGCGCCTGAGCAATCTCCATTTTCTCCTTGAGGTTCATGCTCGCGCCCGGCGATTGCTCACCATCTCGCAGAGTCGTATCAAAAATCTTAATCGTTCGAGAATTGCTCATCACTTAGATCGCTCTTGGTAAATTGCTCAGCCATGTAATGCTGTCATTTTCACTGTAATTATCTACATGGCCCAGTAAATGGAAAGGCTGTTTTTCTTGGGTTCAAACTACTTTGGCTCGACAACTGACGGGCAATAAAGCCTAAATGGGTGCGAGGTAATCGGTGTGGTTAGGTGACTTCCATTGAATTTTTCGGGAAAGATTCGTAAAACACATAGATCTCAGGATTGGGAATGCTGTGAACTGGAACAACGTTTGATTGCCGGACTTCACGAGCCAAATTGCAGGTAAGGATGGTATGGAGATGGATCTCAATAAGATGTTCGCGAACAATGTTCGGCGAAAGTTGGCTTTGGCTATCTTGATGTGCGCCGTTCTCTTGACGTTGGTAACAGCTCCGACGTTGGAAGCGCAAATCAACAATCGGTCTTGGTCAGACAACTCTGGTACTTTTTCTACCAAAGCCCAGTTGTTGAAAATCAACTCGGCCTCTGTGACGCTCAAAAAGTCCAACCAAGTCGTCATCGAAGTCCCGTTCTCGAGACTCTCTCAAGTCGATCTCGATTTCGTCAAAAGCGAAATTCGTCGCCAAAAGCAAACTGCCCCTGACCCAGTCAAGCAATTCGTTCCCAGCTCAACGCTCACTGCTGAAACCAGTTCTAGAAAAAGCGAGAATTCGCCGGGCTCCAGTTCTCGACAATCTGGCAATCGAAACAAGACCGCTGAAGCTCCGCTGCGTTATAGCGCAACACCGGAAAAGTACGCTCCGCAACCGCCTGCTTCACAACCACGCACTTACCAACCGCAAGCCTATGCGGACCCGCTAATGCCTGAATCAATTCCGGCCATCGTTCCGACCAAGGACAATATGACCAGCCCCCCCGGCGGTGTGGCACGGCTTTCGCCGCAACCTCGCCAACCCAACCAACAATTCTCGCTAGGCCACTCGCGTCCAAAAAAACCGCCGATCATTTTGAAGTCGAAGCCACAAGTGGCGTCAACCCAAATCGCACCCGCGGAGCAAGACCCAACTCCCAAGCCGTTGCTCGAAATCGAGACAGCTTTCAAAGACTCCGATCCTGAAGCGGCTTCGTTTGAAACATCATCCAACGGACTTCGCTCATCAAAACCCATTAAGCTGCCCGAAACTGAGAGCCCTTCCGCAATGAACGATTTACGACCCCAATCGTTCGCGTTTCCACCAATTGAAAATACTCCCAACCAGCCTTCGCTCGGCAAAAAAAATGCCATCGGTTCGCAGGACAGTTTTCAACCAACCAACGGATTTCTTCCCCAGCCTAAGCCGTCGATTGAAAAAGCTGAAATTGACAAATTTGAAAACAACAACTTTGTTCCCCCACCTCAAACCTCTACTGACCAAGTCACTTTCAAACCTGATCCAGGACCGATTAAGTTTGGCCCCCGAAACTCTTCCCAACCTGCTCACATCACTGATCCCGCGATCGTGATTCTTCCAAACGAAGAACCTGAGCAACCTCAAACCAAACCTGGGATAACGCCGATTGAGCCCAAACAGGCGAAGAAGACATCGGACTCCAAAGGAGCGCCATTCAATTTTGACAGTGACTCAGCAGAAGCTGCTCATGTTTTCAGTCAACCTCCACAGTTTGGACCGCGGAACACTTCGTTCGAACCATCGACCGCTACCAAGGACGCTTCACTGACCGAGTTGCCCCCTCGCTTTCAAGAATTGGTTGGGGAAATGAACCTCAGCAAGGACCCGATTCAGGTTCGAGCCGCGCTCAATGAGATCCAATCATCATGGCCCTCCCAGCGATATGATTCGCTGGTTGACGTGGTACAAAAATGCGTCAGTGCACCCGACGTAGCAACTCGAATTCTCGCGCTACAAACTTTGGCCCTACGCGACCCCAGTGAGAGCCTTGAATTTATCCTCAAGGGAGTTGAGGACGATTCCTTTGACGTGCGCGAGGTGGCCCACGGGATAATCGAACGCATGGAAGATCCTAGAGTCATTCCGCCGCTTGCCAAACTGCTGAACTCCCAGTACCGCCAACGCGTAGCCGGAACGCTCTCGAAACTTGGACCTAGTGTTGAGACTCATGTCATCCCCTTCACCATTGACTCGTCCGTCGACGTTCAACTCTCTGTCTGCCATATTCTTGCAAATGCGGGAACTGAAAAAAGCATCAAAGCGCTCCAGTTGCTTGTTGCGACTTCAGATCAGGCTCGAGTCAGGCTCCAAGCCTCCAATGCGATCGACCGAATCAAACGGCGGTAGTGGTTCGGCGTTATACAAGCTCCCAATGGACATGAGCTGAGCGACAGACAGATCGCAAATTGGCTGGGGCTTTAGCGGTTGTTGTCAACGAATTTTCAATCTAATTCCGGTCCTCCACAAGGCAGGAAACGTTCAGAGTACTGCATATTACTTTGGTCGTAACGTGCTGGAGCCAAAATTTACTTTCTTCGGTTTCCGGAAAAGAAAATCAAATTAGATGATTGCTTCGATCATCCAATTCATAGGCTGATCCAGTTCTTGAAACCCGATTATCTTCCTGTACCAATAATTTCTGCACCAGTTTTTCATGAATCTGGTACTGCAATTCCTATCTGTCAAGGCCATCAATATGAAGTATGTCACTCGTGTCACGCAAAAAGCTGTCTCAAAGGCTTGTTCGTTTTTCGTGTTCGTCGCTCTAATCGCGGTTTGCTTGCCCGTGTTTTCGCAAACTGAACCGGCAAAGCACTTGGTCTATGAAGGAACCGAAGGAGTCGGCAAAGGCAAACACATTGTCTTTCTCGCGGGCGACCACGAATATCGCGGCGAGCAGACGCTTCCGATGCTGGCTCGAATTCTTGCCAAGCATCACGGCTTTAAATGCACGGTTCTGTTTTCGGTCGATAAAAAAACCGGCAACATCGTTCCCGGGTCCAGCTACATGCCGGGCACCGAGGCACTCAAGGACGCCGACTTGTGCGTAGTGTTCTTGCGTTTCCAAAATTTCCCAGACGAACAGATGCAGCCGATTGTTGATTACATGGATCGAGCCGGTCCAATTGTCGGCCTTCGCACATCGACTCACGCGTTTAAAATCCCAAAGGATTCGAAGTACGCCAAGTACGACCACAGATTCGGTGACGACTACAAAGGCGGATTCGGTCGGCAAGTCCTCGGTGAAACCTGGGCGGGCCACTACGGGAAAAACCATCAAATGAGTACACGACTTGATATCGTTGAGTCGCAAAAGAACCATCCGATCCTGATCGGTGTTGAGGATCCTTGGACCGTATGTGGTGGTTACTGGACAAACCCGATGCCTGACAGCACCGTCCTAGCCATGACCCAGCCGCTTGCCACGATGAAAAAGGGCTCGGAACCCGCCGCAGGCAAGAAACCTTGTCCTAACTCGTGGATTCGATCTTACTCAGGCAAGAACGGAGCCACGGGCCGCGTCTTCACAACGACTTCGGGGGCTTCAGAAGACCTTCGTGACGATGGATTTCGTCGCATGCTAGTCAACGCGTGCTTCTGGGCTGCCTCAATGGAAGGCGATATCAAAGCCGAGAACAACGTTGCGATGGTTGGACCATACAACCCTTCGACTTTCAAGATGAACTCCAGTTACTATGTCGGTGTCAAACCGCTTGATATGGCCGGTTGGGATACGCCGATCATGAACGCAAAATTGCCGCTGAAGGTTCGCAAGCCAACACCAAAGAAAACTCCCAAAAAAAAGCCGAGCCCGCAGCGCTAAATCATGAGGCGGCATCCGCCGATCCAACTACGCCGTGACCTTGGCCAGTTCGTCTTTTAGGACCGTCTCCATCGCTTCTTCGGCGATCGTGATCGACTCGTTCACGTTCAGATTGCCTTTGAGAATGTAAGACGAGTTCACGACATACAGCCCGTCCACGGAGGACTTCATCGGCGGTAGCAGCTCACTATAGCGAAGGGTAGGAATCGCCATCACGTTGCGAACTCGTGAAATTTTGAAGTCGACAACGTCGTCGCGGGTAAATTCAGGATACATGCGATCAAGCGCCGAGAGAAAATCCTCCCGAATCTCCTCGTCCGATTTGTTGAACAGTTCATGCTCAGCGGGCACATACTTTGGCAGGTAGACTAGGGACCTGCCGTTGAGTTCTGCTGGATCAACGATCGTTGTCATCTCGATCACCGCCGTCATCGGCACCCAGTCGTCAGTAATGTTGGTGACGTAGTAAGGCGAAAGAGGTTTTTTGAGAAGAACTGAAGCACAAACGATCCCAAGATACTCGACTTTGTCAAAACGATCCCGCTCATCCTGGCTTAGATCTGTGCAGACTCGGCTGAGAATTGCGTTTGGCGTCGTCATGATGACTTTGTCAAAACGCTGCTGTGAATTGTCTTTGTAGGAAATCGTGAACCGGCCATCTTCGTCCTTCTTGACCTGAGTGATCGGAGAAGCAAGTCGAACCTTAACGTTGAGCTCATCGAGAATGTGCACCAGTCGGTCGATAATCTTTGAGTAGCCACCGGTGACGTAGCCGAACATTTCTTTTTTCAGGCCGGTACGACGGGCTTTGTACATCCGGCTGATGCAGGCCCAGATAAATGAAGCCGATGTCTTTCTATAACTGTCACCGAGCTTGGCTTTTAGAAGAGGCTCCCAGATCTTTTCGAATGTGCCTTTTCCTGACCAGCGAGTCAACCAGTCGGCAACGTTCATCTTTTCCAGGCGTTTCCAATTCTTGATTTTGGAAGCGTAAAAGATTGTGCCGCCGAGTCTGAGTTTTTCAATCAACTTTAGTGGCGGGAATGTCAGAAACTCCTTTGTGTCGGACATCGAGTAAAGTTGATCGTCGGTATAGAAACCTGTCTTGGTTTCAATCCACCGCATGTCGTCCTTGAGGCCGATCTCCTCGACAAGGTTTCGCGTTCGCGTGTCTGAGAGAAGCGTCACGTGGTAGTGCCTGTCGAACACAACATCGCCAATTTCCCAAACGCTGGCCAAGCCCCCCAGTTCAGGGGCGGCTTCGATCAGCGTCACATCGTGCCCCTGTTTCGCCATTCGCATCGCGAGCGTGAGACCAAGCATGCCACCACCGGCGATGGCAAATTTCGTTTTCTGTGCAGATTTGACAATCATGATGGCTGGTCATGTTCTTGGGGAACATCTTTTACTTAGTCGATTCTAATTGGGCCAAAACCGCTGTGGGTGGCTTGGAGATAGTCGAGACTGCTGCAACGACAAACCCCGCGATTTTGGTATCGATTGTCAGGTTTGTGCGGCTGACTCAAAGCCGGCGTTGGCCCCAAGAACAATCGGAAATGGAAATAAATGTTAGACAGCAATCGGCCGGGCCTGGCGCTGCTCAATAGCCTCCCAGTCGCCGTTTCACTAGCAACGACAGCGACTGGCCGATCGTTCGGATGACCTTCATCTTGCTGTCTCCGGCTTTCTCGTCGTAACGAAGCAGGAATGGCACTTCGCCCATCACGAATTTGAACCGGCGCATTTTCAGCAGCACATCAACCATGCAGGAGAATCCCTTTTCAGAGATAAACTCATCGCCGTAGTAGTCCATAGTCTTGCGAAGAACAGAAGCGCGGTACGCCCGATATCCGCAAGTGTAGTCCCTGACGCCCTCGATCGGCATGATGATTTTAAACAGCATCCGTGCTCCGAAAGCCGTAAACACGCGGGACTTAGGAACTCCCATGACTCTGGAGTCTGCACGAAACCGAGAACAGATCGCAACGTCGTAGCCCTCGTGGATTTTTTGGAGAAGACGATTCATCGCACCTGGAGGATGCGTGTTGTCACCGTCCATCGTGATGATGATGTCGTCTTCGTCGGCCAGTAGTACGGCCTCGTTGAGCCCTGTCCTCAAAGCTCCGGGGAGATTTTGGTTGACCTCGTGCTGAAACAAAGTCAACGGCATATCTGCTGAAGCTGCCGAGGCCAAGTCAGCGGTGTTGTCGGTGCTGCAGTCGTCGACGACGATGACATGATAGTTGCGTGGATTGTCCGCAAAAACCTGCTTGATTTTTTCCAGCAGCGGCGGTAGTCCCTCGGCTTCGTTATAAGCCGGCAAGACAACGAAAACAGTTCGACCCTTGACGCTCTTGAGAGAATCGGTTGGTATAACCGTACTGGGATTTTCAAATCGTTGCGAATTCGAAAAAGAGTCAGATGGGAATTTTCCACCTGGCGCGGAGTCAAACTCAGTCTCTGAACGAGTGATTGGCGTGGTCACGATGCTTAGCAAAAGTTGTACATAAGTCCCAGCAAATCCAGAGACAAATATTAGGAGCAGCGGGTTGTTGTTAAAGAGTTAGTTTAACCAAAGATCCCGTTTTTTCCACATGAAAACGTCCAGAATGAGCATTTGCCTGACTTTGGATTGTATTGTTCTGTGTCATACGGGAATGCGTAGAAATGAGCCAATACTTAGGTCGTATCGAAGAAGAGTGGCGTGAGCGAGCTGATGAGCTTGGTCATTGGGCGATGGAGCGGCTGGTCAACAGGACCGATATTTGGGGTCGCTATTTGGCGCCAAAGTATCGCGGCGAGGACCAAAAGAACAAAGCCATTACGGCTCCATTTCAGCGCGAACGCGGCAAGATCTTTCTACAGGAATCGTCGCTGGTGAAGCATTTCAAGTCCATGCCGGGCGGAGGAATACTCGGGCTTCATAGCGCCTCCAAAAATGGGACTTCCAGGTGGTTTGCAATCGATATCGACTTGCATGATGACGACGATTTGTCGGTGACCAAAGAAGGCAACTACGTCGCTGCGGTTGCTTGGCGGAAGCAGTTGGTTGAAATGGGTTTTGATCCGCTGCTGACAGACTCCAACGGAAAAGGCGGATTTCATTTGATGGCGATCTTCGCCCGGCCGATGGCCACGAAATCGGTTTATCACTTCGTCAAACGAGTGATCGGAAACTATCAGAAACTTGGATTGGATCGCGAGCCGGATGTGTTTCCCGGCTCGGCGACCAGCCATCAGGGCGGTTGGCTCAGGCTGCCCGGGAGACACCATACCAAAGAGCATTTCACGCGAGTCTGGAACGATGAACCTTGGGCTGAAGATAAAATCTGGCTGGAGGGACACGAAGCGATCGATCGAATTCTTGACTTGAGCCTCGCGAGTGAATCGACGCTTTTGGCTCAGTCGATGGAGGTCAAGACTCAAACCATTTGTCTGGATTTTGACGGTGTGATCCACTCACACCAGCACGGCTGGCAGGGCGAAGCCGTAATACCCGATCCGCCAGTTCACAAAGTCGATCAAGCAATTGCCGAGCTACGAAAAGACTATCGAGTGGTCGTGTTTTCGGCGCGCTGCCGAACGGACGAAGGCATCGAAGCGATTCGCGCCTGGCTGGCCAAGCACGGCATTGAGGTCGACGAAGTCTGCCGCGACAAGCCACCTGCCCACGTGTACGTTGATGATCGTGCCGTGCGGTTTTCTGGTGACTGGCAACAAACGATCGCGGACATTCATAATTTTCGAAAGTAAGCTGCCCGCTATTTCGATTGAGCGTCCATTTGCCACCGAGTTAATTGGCCTCTTTCTCGTTTGGCCTCTTTCTCGTTAATGTCTCACTCAACGGCGCAATCGCACATTATCTTTGCGTCTCTGCGCCTTCGCGTGAGGCCTCCTTACTCTTATCAGAGATTCTCAGGGCACTCCGCTGCCCACTCACCCTCAGTCACTAGGGGTATGGATCGTGTTGCTTTCACTATTTTTCGCATGACAACTTTAGGTTTTGGCGTCGTTAAAGAACAACCAATCGCCAGCAGCGGTGGATTCGCTTGTTCCGAAAATCCTCCGGGACCGTCTGTTTGCTGATCTCCCGGCACTCGAAGTTGGTCAATGCAGCTTCGTCGAATTTGAATCGTCGAAAGTTCGTTGAGAAGTAGACAACGCCGCCAGTGCGCATGATCTGATGGACGAGATTGAGTAGCTCAACGTGACGAGATTGTATTTCCCAGTCCTCAGACGTCTTCTTACTGTTGGAAAACGTTGGCGGATCGACGACTGCAAGATCGTACATCCGCATCGGATTGTCAGCCGCCGCCGTCAGAAACTCCAGAATGTCGGACACGATAAAGTTGTGTTTGGAATCCGTCAGGCCATTGATTTCCATGTTCCGCTGAGCCCAATCCAGATAGTTTTTGGAAAGGTCAACCGTCGTCGTTGAGCTGGCATGAGCCTTGGCCGCGTAGACAGAAAACGAACCCGTATAAGCGAACAGGTTGAGGAAGTCTTTGTCTTCAGCCTCTTTCTGAACCATCAGTCGGGTCTTGCGGTGGTCTAGGAAAAGCCCAGTGTCCACGTAGTCGGTTAAGTTGATCTGAAACTTCAATCCGCCCTCGTTGACGGTGGCGGTTTTCCCGGCTCGCGAGACTTTTTCATATTGCCGATTCTCGGCGCCTTTCTTTCGACGCTTCAAAAACACGTTGGCGGTTGGAACATCGAGAGTCGCGGCGGCCGTTTCGCACATCAGGTCAAGCCATTGGGCATGCCTGGCAATGTTTCGATCATGAGGGCGTTCGTATTCGGTGATGTGCAAATAGTCTTCGTAACGATCAACGACCAGCGGAATCTCTGGAATATCCCGCTCGTAAAGTCGAAAGCAGGTGATGTTCCTTTTGGTTGGCCAACGCCGCAGATGCCGCGCCAATTTCGCAAGACGATTCCGAAACAGACCAGCTTGCTCGTGGTCTTTGGTTGTCAGACCACCGAATAACGCTTCGGGCTCGGTTTTTTCGCCAGGCGATGCCGCCGAGATTGAATTGGTTTCTTCCGTCGTCGATGTCACGTCGGTTTCCGCGTCCGTTAACGCAGTAGTTATTGCATCCGATTCGGTTGCCGATGATTCGGCTGAATCCGACGAATCGTCTAGCTCAGTGGCTTCAGCATTCTCGATCGGGGTCCATTGTGATTGCGGCTCTTCCTTTGCCGTCGGATCAACGGCGTTGGCTCCGTTTTGATGCCCACCTTCTACAAGAAGCGTTGGTCGCGGAGGCCTTGGACCGAGAAACTGATAATAAGTACATTCCAAACGGCCGTTGAATAGCTTTCTCCTGCGCGTCGCCTGCTTCTGAATCAGGGCTTCAAACTTGGGCATGTTGGTGATCAGAAACAGCGACCAAGTTGGCAGTCGTTGCATGATTGCGGGGACGGATTGGTAAAGCCCGATCAAGCGTTGTTGCTGATCAAGCCGTTCGCCGTAGGGTGGATTGGTGATGATGCAGCCATACGCGCGACTGCTTCGAAGTTCGGCGAATGGTTTTTGTTGAAAGTGAATATGCTGAGCAACGCCGGCTTGATCTGCATGATAGCGAGCCTTGTTCAAAACTTCTTTGTCGCGGTCAGTAGCCACAATTTGCATTTCGACGTCGTCGCGTTTTAAACTGTTGGCTTCCTCGATGGCTTCGGCCCAGAGTTCCTTCTTCAGCGTACCCCAACTCGAAGAAGCGAAATCACGCGCGATGCCTGGCGCGATGTTGCACCCGGCCATTGCCGCCTCGATTGCGATGGTTCCTGAGCCGCAAAATGGGTCAACCAGCGGTCGCTCAGGTCGCCAAACACTCAGGTCGACCAGGGCCGCCGCAAGAGTCTCCTTGATCGGGGCTTCGGCAACCAGTCGCCGGTAACCACGTTTGTGAAGACTTGGCCCCGTCGTATCTATCGTCAACGTGGCAACATCTTTGAGAATCGCAATTTCGACTTTGTAGGTGGGGCCTGTTTCGGGAAGCTCAACCACGCCGTGATGTTTTTGCAAGCTTTCGACGAGCGCTTTTTTGACCGTTCGCTGGATCGCCGGAACGCTGGTTAGTTGAGAAAGCCGCGATTTGCCGACAACGGGAAACGCAGCACCGGGCGGTATTAAATCGCTCCAATCAAACTCTTTGATCGTGTCGAAGAGTGCATCAAAATCCGGGCTTTCGAATTGTTGGACCTGAATCAAGACCCGATCGGCGGTTCTCAGCCAAATGTTCGACCGACACACCGCCGACCAATCGCCCTCGAAATCGATTCGACCAGGCTGGGAGACTTTGGGTTGATAGCCCAGCGCGATCAGCTCGCGTTTAACGAGGGCTTCAAGTCCAAAAGCACAGGCGGCGGTGAGTTTCAAGGAAACGCTCGACGAAAACTAGCCGCAAAAACGACGACGACGCACGAAAAATCCTGCGGCGGCGAAAACAAGCAATGCGCTTGAACTCGGCTCTGGAACCGCGGCTGTGTTAAGGTTCCATCCGATTGCTGAAAGAACTGCCAAGTCCCCTGTATCGTATACGCGGCGAGTGTCGCCCCTACCAAAAACTTCAGTTCCACCACTTATCGAAACATTGCTTCCAGGCTGAAAGGGGTCAAGGTGACCTATACTAGTTCCGGGAGTGAAAGGTGCTCGAGCATCAATCTTGAACCTTTCCCCATTTCCTACATTGATGAAAACGTCGTCGCTGGTCAAAACGCTGGGATCTAGGACAAAGTCCGTTCCGGATGGCCCACCAATTAGCCGGTTGCCATTTCCGTCTTCGAGCAAAGTGTCAAACATCGTTCGTCCTCCACTGGAAAGGACCGAGCTACCATCGCTGTCGATTGATGAGGTAAACCCGAGAGCGTGAGTCAACTCATGGAGAGCGATCGAGAACAAATCAAACTCGTTGGAGGCTGGGGCTCCGAGATCGGAATTCCAATTTAATCCAAAATTGAACTCTGCAAAACCATCGACCTCAGTAGCGAAAGGATCAACTCCTGTGGTGCCGTGTTGGAACACGAGTCCCCGGACTATCCCGGTCTCATTGAAAAAGAACGAACTCGCTGAAGCACCGGATACGAAGTTATTGACCGAGTTATCGATCCTAATATCCACAACGCCACTGTCGTCTATCACGGTTCCAATGTAATTGCCAACCGCCGTGAGTGTATCGCGACGGGTTTGCCCCTCCACAGGGTCATCGAAGCCAAAGCCGGTGCTGTTTTCAACA
>CALJOA010000141.1 GCA_937981585.1 uncultured Pirellulaceae bacterium
GGTCGGATCGCGAGGTACGAGCGAGGAGCCCCCAGAGCGTGAAGGGTCATTTGGGCTTTGGGGCAACTGTGGGCTCGCTTGGGCTCGACCACTGCCACCCGTCGTTATCTGCAATGAGTACCGATATCTGCAACGAGCACCGATATCTCCTGCATCCAGCACCGAGATTGGCTACTGGCCACCCAATTCTCGCCAGGGCGGTAAGTCCATTGCCGTCGATGAGGCTGCGGTTCCAGCAACCTGTAATCGTCAAAGACTTCCGGTTGGGAAAAGGTTGAGCGGAAAGCGGCTTGGTCAGACGCCGATCATGTGGTGAATGAGTGGCTTCAATTCTCGGCTTTGAAAAACTTCGTGAAATTTTTCTCAAAGTTTTCCCAGCGATCTTGTGGCTTTTTTGCCTTAGGGATAGATTGGTGGCGATTCGGGAATTAGTCCATCACAACCGAACGTTACGGTCACAATTTGCGGTCAAAAACATGGGGAAAACCGTTGATGACCGATCGGCAACTGCCAAGGCACTGTCGAAATCTTCCGAGGTCACGTCGATCTGCTTGTTGATGATCGTGCCAGGCCTGATTGGTTACGCGATTGATCGTTGGTTGGGAACTGGGTTTGTCTTCATGGTCTTGGGGTTGCTCTTTGGAATGGGCGGTGCCGGGATGCAGCTGGTGAGACTCGTCTCTGCCAATGATTCACGAATCAAAGATGTTGATTTAACTAAGGTCAAAAAGTTTGATCCCGAGCCGGAAGAAGACGACTGGGATTCAAAAGACGCACAAGAAGACGAGTGGGATTGAGACCAGCAGAATGCAAGCGACTGTGAACAATTCCGTTGAGAACAATTCGAGCTCTCCAAAGAGTCTGGCGTTTCGTTTGGTGGTTCTGGCTTTGGTGATGATCGCGTTAGCTGCGGTTTGCATTGTGGCTGGCTCGCTGTTTTTTAAGACGGGAATCCAGACTGCGCTGATTGCTTTAGTCTCTTGTCTTGTCTCGGCGCTTTTGGCTCACGTTGCGGGTGAGTATCCCAAAGGTGACGCTTACATTGCGGCGAGAATGGCGGTGCAAATTGTCGTTCGAACGGCGCTACCATTTTTGGTGGCAGTTTGGGGGCTTTATTTCGCTCAGCCTCCGCTCGAAAAGAGTTTAGTTTTATATATGATCTTGTTCTACATGGTCGGGCTGGTTGCTGAAGTGCAGCTTAGTCTTGGTCGCTTGAACGCCCAAAAGTAGTCGGTCTTAATCAGTCAGTCGTTTTGCGACGTTAAGCCAAAGCCACCTAAAAAGCAACGCTGTCGATGAACAACAACAATCCAATCGTCGATGACAAGAAGCACGACGAAGACCACGATTCCCATGATGGGGCCGATGGCGCCGCCGTTGTCGCGCACGGTGACCCCGGTCATGTCGACCATTCAACCGGCCATTCGGCTCATCCTGAAAAGTCCGGGATCGAAAAGGCGATGGACTGGTACTTGAGCCCCGATCACTTGATCGGCCACGTTCAAGATGCTCATTACTTTGAAGGCTTCGGTTTTAAGGAAGAGATTGACGAAGCGACTGGCAAGGTCAAGGTTGACAAGGAAACTGGCGAGCCGGTTGTGAGTTTTGCCAAGAACAAGATTAAGATTCCTTGGGTTTCACCTTGGACAGAAGACAAGCCGCTGATTGGTGAGAACGGAACTTTCTTCACAGGTTTAAAGAATGACAATCAGTTCTTTGGGCCTGCAACCTTTCAGCCATCAAAATTCATCGTCCTTGAACTCATCGGTGCGTTGATTCTTTGTGCGATCTTTATTCCGTTTGCTCGCAAAATAAAGAATGGCGATCGACCCAAGGGTAGATTCTCAAACATGCTGGACTCAACGCTTTTGTACGTCCGCGATGAGATTGCTGTTCCCGGAATTGGCTCGCACGACGCAAAGCGATTCCTGCCTTTCGTCTGGACTGTGTTTTTCTTTGTCCTGGTTCTGAATCTGATTGGAATGGTTCCCGGTTTGGGTGCTGCGACTGGTTCCATCTCGGTCACGACCGCGCTGGCGATCGCTGTATTTATTGTCGTGGTTGGCACGGGGATGAAAAAAATGGGAGTCGTTGGGTTCTTGAAAGCCCAGGCTCCTCATCTTGATATTAACCCAGGGCTCAAGCTGGTTTTGTTGCCAATGATCTGGGCGATCGAAGTGTTTGGGCTCATGGTTAAACACATGGTTTTGGCCGTTCGATTGTTTGCCAACATGTTTGCGGGCCACTTGGTCCTAGGCGTGTTTGTGGCCTTCATTGGTGTTACGTGGGGTTCTTGGATGTCATGGGGCGTTGCTCCGGTGACGATTCTTGCCTCAGTCGCAATTAGTTTGCTGGAATTGCTTGTCGCATTTATCCAGGCTTACGTTTTTGCGTTTTTGACTTCGTTGTTTATCGGTGCGGCTATTCATCCGCACTGATTTGAATATGCTTTTTGATCCAGTATTTGCACATTTGAACTTGGAGAATTTTGATGGTTAGGTTTTTGTTCACGTTGATGTTTGTTATGGGCGGTTTTCTGTTTTGCTCACCAACGTTTGCTCAAGAAGTTGGGGTAGATGGAATGCTTCTCGGACAAGGCGTTGAGTGGAAGCTCAAGGCGATTGGTGCCGGACTTGCCGTAATCGGTGCCGGTATTGGAATCGGTCGAATCGGTACCGCTGCTTGTGAAAGCATCGCTCGCCAACCAGAAGTCGGTAGTCAGGTTCAGGGTGCTGGTATTATTTTTGCCGCTCTGATCGAAGGTGCTGCCTTTGCTGCGATCCTTCTTTGTCTTGTCTTCTAAATTGGTTTTGCGTTGCCGTTGCCGTCAGTTGGTAGCGTCAGTTCATTGATCAGTTAGTTTTTTAGGTGATGACTATGTTGACTGAACGTCTGTTCAACACTGCGATGTTGTTGGGTGCTCACTCTCACCCGCCGCTGCAGTTTCGCGTTGACACGTTGATTTTTTCGCTCCTGATTTTCCTTGGCTTGGCCGCGATTCTTTTGAAGTTCGCGTGGAAGCCGATCATGGAAGGTCTGGATTCGCGCGAAGGTCGAATTGCCGACGACATTGAAAACGCGCGCTTGGCCAATGAGCAGGCTCAGGAAAGCTTGAAGACCTATCAGGACAAGCTGGCCGGCGTTGAAGGCGAAGCCTCGGCGATTATCGCTGAAGCCAAACAGGACGCGTTGGCAGCGAAAGAAAAAATCGTCACCGAGGCCAAAACCGAAGCTCAGCGCGAGCGAGACAAGGCCTTGGCCGATATCAGTGCCGCTAAGAATGCTGCGGTTCGGGATCTGGCGGAGACCAGTGTTGATTCGGCCGTATCGTTGGCCGGGAATATCGTTGGCCGTTCGCTCAACAAAGACGATCACTCCAAGCTAATCCAGGAAGCGGTCGAGCGATTCAAGAGTGGTTCGAGCGCCTAGTTCCTGCGGCAGTTGTATTTCGATAGTTAGCTTTAAACAAAGTTATGGCTGAAGAGAATCAAAAAATTCCAACGGTGTTCGATACCGACAAGGCGTCGCTTGGTGACGTGTACGCCAAGGCTTTGCTTGGCGTCGGGAATAACTCCGGAAAGTCCGAGAGTCTGATCGAAGAACTCTCTGCGGTGGCCACGGTAGTCAAGAAGCTGCCAAAGCTTCAGGCCGCATTGGAATCGCCGCAGATTTCTGTAGATGCCAAGCAAGGGATTTTGCAAAAGGCGTTTGGCGGCAAGCTCAGCAAGGACATGGTCAGCTTTCTCAAGATCGTTGGCAGCAAAGGTCGTTTCGATTGCCTAGGTCAAATCAGTTCGTCTGCCAATCGTCTTTACGATGAATTGTCGGGCAACGTGCAAGCCGAAATTGTTACCGCTGAAAAGATTGACGGTTCGGTGGCCAACGACATCGCCGCACAGCTCGAAAAAGAGCTCGGCAAAAAGGTATCAGTTAAAACCGTCGTCGATCCCAAGATTATTGGTGGGATGGTGATTCGAATTGGAGACACCGTTCACGACGGCAGCGTGGTGAATCAATTGGATCAGGTTCGCACCAAAGCCATCAATCGAGCTTCGGACGCGATTCGTGGGTCGCTCGACAAGTTCATGGGCACATAACATTCAACGTTTTTCCTCAGTCGCAAGACCTGAGGCTTTAGTAACACGAGGATTCAAATGAAAATCAGTGCTGACGAAATTGCTTCAGTAATTCAGCAGGAAATTGAGCAATACGAAAGCCAGACCGATGTCTCGGAAGTCGGAACTGTTCTTGAAGTCGGTGACGGCATCGCTCGAGTTCACGGTTTGACCAACGTCGCGGCGGGCGAAATGGTCGAGTTCCCGGGGGGCATCATTGGGCTGGCGTTCAACCTCGAAGAAAACTCTGTCGGTATCATTATTCTTGGTGACTACCTCAAGATTAGCGAAGGCGACCAAGTCAAATCACTTGGTACGCTTCTTTCGGTTCCGGTCGGTGACGCGGTCGTTGGCCGTGTTTTGGATCCGTTAGGTAATCCGCTCGATGGCAAAGGCCCGGTCAATGCGACTGAGTCTCGCCCGGTTGAAATTATCGCCGCTGGTGTTGCCGAGCGTAAACCTGTAACCGAACCGATGCAGACCGGACTTAAATGTGTCGACGCGATGACACCTGTTGGCCGTGGTCAACGTGAGTTGATCATTGGTGACCGTAAGACCGGCAAGACCGCGATCGGAATCGACGCGATCATCAACCAAAAAGGCTCTGGCGTTAAGTGTTTCTACGTCGCCGTTGGCCAGAAGGATTCGTCGGTTGCCGGTGTAATCAAAGTCCTCGAAGAGAGCGGTGCGATGGACTATACCACCGTCATCGTTTCAGGTGCCAGCTCCCCTGCTCCGCTTCAGTACATCGCTCCGTATGCCGGAACCGCGATGGCCGAGCACTTCATGTACAACAATGGCCACTGCCTTGTTATTTACGATGACCTTTCAAAACAAGCCGTCGCCTACCGTGAGTTGTCGCTTTTGATGCGTCGTCCACCAGGCCGCGAAGCCTATCCTGGAGACGTTTTCTATTGTCACTCTCGATTGCTTGAGCGAAGTGTAAAACTCAGTGACGATCTTGGTGGCGGTTCGATCACGTCGTTCCCGATCATCGAGACTCAGGAAGGCGAAGTTTCGGCTTACATTCCAACCAACGTGATTTCGATCACCGATGGCCAAATCTATCTTCAACCCGACCTCTTCTTTGCCGGTGTTCGACCTGCGATGAACGCTGGTATTTCGGTTTCCCGCGTGGGCGGTGCTGCTCAGGTGAAGGCGATGAAGAACGTCGCCGGTAGTTTGCGACTTGACCTCGCTGCTTTCCGTGAGCTTGAAGCGTTCGCTCAGCTTGGTACCGATCTTGATCCGGCGACTCAGGCTCAGCTTGATCGCGGTTACCGAATGGTCGAGCTGCTTAAGCAACCTCAGTACAAGCCGCTCAACGTTGTCGATCAGGTCATGATGATTTTTGCCGGTACTCAAGGTCATCTTGATGGCGTCGCGGTCAACGACATTCGCCGCTGGGAAAGTGAGTTCCTTGAGTTCGTCCAAGACAAGCGTAAGGACGTTTGGGACAACTTGAACGAGAACTTGAACAACGGCGACGCGATGAAGAAAGCCGACAACGAAACGACCAAACTGGTTGTCGAAGCTCTCAATGAGTTCAACGGTCAATTCAAGGCTTCTTCATAAAGCTGATTCGCATTCCCTTTCCGCATTCCCAATTCCGCATTTGATCCATGGCTAACGCACGAGCACTTGATAAACGTCGCAAGTCCATTCGCAATATCAAAAAGATTACGCGAACGATGGAGTTGATCGCCACTGCGCGATTCAAGAAAGCGATGGATCGTGCGACGTCGGCCAATGATTACACCAAACGAATTACGGCTGTGGTTTCGGATCTTGCTCGTGCTGGTCTTGAGGTGAGTCATCCACTGCTGGAGGCCCCCGATGTCACCAAAGGCGCAACGTTGTTGGTGCTGACAGGTAATCGTGGTCTGTGTGGTGGCTACAACGGAAACGCGATCCGGCTCGGAGCCAAGACGCTTGAGTTACTCAAGTCGGAAATCGAGACTGTGACGCTCGATGTGAGCGGCAAACGTGGAGTTTCCGGATTCAAGTTTCGTGATATCGAAATGGCCGAGAACTATTTGCAGTTCGACGACGAACCGCTGTTCGCTGAGGTCGAAGAGATTGCTGAGCGCTACTTGCGAGAGTATGCCGCTGGCACATTGAATCGACTGGATGTGACGTACACGAAATTCCATTCGGTCGCCAAACAGGAAATCGTCAACGAAACATTGTTGCCCCTGGGCAGTATCGAAGGAGCCGACACGCCGGTTGATCCCGAGGTCGCTGCCGGCAATACGGCGCTTTACGAGTTTGTTCCTTCGGCAGAGAGTATTTTGGAAGAAGTCGTTCCCACGAGTTTCAAAATCAAACTGTTCAAGTGTTTTCTCGACGCGGCGGTCAGTGAGCAAGTCGCTCGAATGATCGCGATGAAGAGTGCGACCGAAGCCGCCAACGACATGATCAAGGATCTTTCGCGGACTTACAACCGTGCTCGCCAATCACAGATTACCGGCGAGATCATGGAAGTCATCGGCGGCGTGGAGGCGTTGGAAGGGTAGAGAAATTCGGAATGAGGAATGCGGAACGGGGAATAACGAATTTGATTCCGCATTCCGCACTCCACATTCCGCATTAGATTGACTGGCTGTTACGGCCAGCGAAAAGTTAAATCAATTAATTACGACAGATATTAGAGACGAAACTATGGCCAACATCGGTAAAATCACCCAAGTGATCGGCTCGACTTTTGATGCGGAATTCGACGCTTCAAACATGCCGCCTATTTACAACGCCGTAACTGCGGAAATCGACGCAGGCGGAAACAAGCGAACACTCTGGGGCGAGATCTCCAAGCACCTTGGCGGCGGCCGGGTTCGCTGTGTTGCTCTTGGTTCAACCGAAGGTCTCCGACGTGGCGCCGACTGCGTCGACACTGGAGCTCCGGTTTCGGTTCCCGTCGGTGACGGTACGCTTGGCCGAGTATTCAACATGCTTGGTGAGCCAGTTGACGGCCGCGGTGAAGTCAAAACCGAGGAACGACGTTCGATTCATCGTCAGGCTCCCGCGGTTGCTGAGCTTTCGACCAACACTGAGCTTTTCGAAACAGGTATTAAGGTTGTCGACCTGCTGACTCCGTTTGTTCGTGGTGGTAAAGCCGGACTGTTCGGTGGTGCTGGTTTGGGCAAGACCGTTATTTTGACCGAGTTGATCGCTCGTATCGCGTCTCAGCACGGTGGTTATTCCGTGTTCGCGGGCGTTGGTGAGCGTACTCGTGAAGGAACCGACCTGTGGTTGGAAATGCAGGAAACACAAATCGGTGACACCGGTCGTCACGTGATCGAGCAGACCGCGATGGTGTTCGGTCAGATGAACGAGCCACCTGGTGCCCGCCTGCGTGTTGCTCTCTCGGCCCTAACGATGGCCGAGTACTTCCGCGATTCAACGGGTGCTGACACGCTGTTGTTTGTTGACAACATTTTCCGTTTCTCCCAAGCCGGTTCTGAAGTATCGGCCCTTCTTGGGCGGATGCCTTCTGCGGTTGGTTACCAGCCGACACTTGCGACCGAAATGGGTGCGTTGCAGGAGCGAATCGCTTCGACCAACAAAGGTGCGATCACCTCGGTACAGGCGGTCTATGTTCCTGCGGATGATCCGACCGATCCGGCTCCGGCGACCGCGTTTGGTCAGTTGGACGCGTTCCTTTACCTTGAGCGTTCGATTTCGGAAAAGGGTATTTACCCTGCGGTTGATCCGTTGGCTTCGTCATCTCGTATTCTTGATCCACAGTACGTTGGTGATCATCATTACGAAGTCGCACGTCGCGTTCAAATGACGCTTCAGCGTTATCGTGAGCTTCAGGATATCATCGCGATTCTTGGTGTCGACGAATTGGCCGAAGAAGACAAATTGGTCGTTCATCGTGCCCGTCGTATCGAGCGTTTCCTTTCACAGCCGTTCTTCGTGGCCGAGGTTTTCACCGGTAAGCAAGGTGAGTTCACTTCGCTGGAAGAAACGATCCGCTCGTTCGAAGAGATCTGTGACGGTAAGTGGGATCATCTCCCAGAAGCCGCGTTCATGTATGTCGGTGGCATTGAGCAGGCCGAAGCACAAGCCAAGAAGATGGCAGAGAAAGCTTAGTGGTTTGTGGGATTGAATTTTTGACCAGCCGTTTTGGCGATAGCCACGGCTGGTCAACTTGAAGTTTAACTTTGACAACCACTAGTAGGTCTCGGCGTTGTTCAGACGCCGCGCATTTTGACCAAAGAGAAGTTTGAATCATGGCTCAAATCAATCTAGTAATCGTGACCCCGGAAACTACGACTCTCGACGCTGACGTCGATGGCGTCACGGTTCCATTGATCGATGGTTCAGCCGGTATTCTGGCGGGGCACGCGCCGATGATTGGTCGTTTGGGGCCAGGTGAAGTTCGAACCACCAACGGCTCTACGACAGAGCGTTACTATGTCGACGGCGGGTTTGTTCAAGTCGAAGGCAATAAGATTTCTGTGCTGACCGGTCGCAGTATTCCAGCCAGTGAAATTGATGTCGCCGCCGCCAAGGCTGCTTTGGCTGAGGCCGAACAGCAAGAGGCCGGTAACGCTGATCTTGCAGCACTCAAGTCAAAGTCGATCGCTCAGGCCCGCGCCCAAATTCGCATGGTTGAGAGTGCTTAAAAGCGTTGACTTCAGGTTGGTCTCGGATTTTGATCTGAAGACACCGATCTTTCAGTGCTGGTTGCCGGAACGTTTTTGTCGCAGGAGATCAGGCGAGTTTTAAGAGTGCTAGGAACTACATTGCTCGTCGCGGGATTGCCTGCGAATTAACCAAATTGGAAGTATCCGTTGGCATGTAGAAAGTTGCCTCTGCCAAATCCGGGAGTAACTCCGTCCTCAGCTAGGTACGTTCCTGTGGAGAAGACATTGGATAGTCCGGGATATAAAGTCTCGTCACCAATTCTCACAGACTTGATTTGCAGGTTTCGATCGATAGTCGCGCCAGAAATCGGATCTGTGAAAATCAAGTCGTTCACGAAAGCAATCCGTACGCGGTCCGGGCTAATGATTCCATCGGCGTTGAAGACGAAAACACGCTCTGATTGACCGGCACGAGCTGACAGTGAGTAGCTCTGAACCGCTTGTCCGTCAATTTGCAGTTCGAAATCAACGACGTCTCCAAAACCGCGGGCATCGATCACGATTTCAGTGGTTTGTTGGGCGCCTACATACTGAAAAAAGCCGTTGGCATGAAGCGTTGTGCCTCTTCCAAGGCCCGCTGTAATTCCGTCTCCGGCAAGGTAAGTACCGGTGGACAAGACGTTTTGATTCGAACCGTCAAACTGGAATCCATCAACCGTTATAGAACGTACCGTCAAGTTGCGGTCTACCGTTTGGCCAGTGACTGGCTCAGTAAAGACTGCGTCGTTGGTAAACGCGACACGAATTCGCTCGGGTGCGATGTCTCCTCTGGCTCGGAAGTTAACGACATCTTGATTGAATCCAGATTCCCCGCTTACCTGAAATTGCCTTACGGTTTGCCCGTCAATTTGAATTTCGAACATGGTTGGATCGGCCGGTAACGCTCCTCCGATTGGTCGAGTCACTGAAGACTCAACGTCGACAGAGATCAGCGTCGTATCGGCAACTCCACCAGCACCGTTATTGGAATAGTTTAAGAAGCCATTGGTATGCAACGTGTCTCCACGCCCCGTTCCGGATATCACTCCGTCTTCAGATCGCCACGTGCCGGTTGAAAAAGTCTCGGCATTCTCTGTTTCGTAGATGGTTCCATCGACCTCAATTCGGTCAACGATAATGTTTCTATCGACTCCGTTTGCTGGGTCATAAAGATCGTTCAGGAATACCAGCCGGATGTCTGAAGCAGTCAAGTTTTCATTGAAGTCGAATTGATACTCTTGGAAGCCATCAGTCGGCAGGCTGCTAATTTCCGCTACAGGGCGAAAACCTCTGTTCGTATCAATCTGGACTTGTAGCGTTTCATCGCCCGTTGTGCCTTGCGCAAAAATTGAAACAACCGACAGCATTTGCCGCTCTTCCAAGTTTTCAATACACAGCGGCTGAGGTGCTGCGGGCGAGTTGTTTCTATTTGTGAGCAGCGATATTAATTTACGAATCACGATGTCTATCCTGTAGGCGAGTTTTGGGGAGGGGGTGTGAAGGAAAGTCAGGCCAAATTGTAGCAGAAATTGGATTGCCAGATTGAAAGCCTTGATCTTTTTCTGTCTGGGCAACAGACCTTCGGTCAATCAACTTTAGAGTCGGACATTGAGCTGTTATAATTCTGCGTTTCAGCAATTCCGCTCCGACGAACCCAAGAAATGCTAACAGTAATCTCCCCTGCCAAAACGCTAGACTACGAAACAGCGGTCAAGATCAAGAAGCACACCCAGCCATTGTTCGCCGATCGCAGCGCCGAACTGATCGATATTCTGGCCGAGTATTCACCCAAACGATTGAGCAAATTGATGGGAGTCAGCGATAAGTTGGCCGAGCTCAATGTAAATCGTTACGCCCAGTGGACGCCAAAGGCCACAAAGGAAAACGCTCGCCAGTGTTTGTTGGCTTTTAAGGGCGATGTTTACGTCGGGATGAACGCTCAGTCGTTCAAGGAATCCGACTTTGCTTTTGCTCAGGACCATTTGCGAATTCTCTCGGGGCTCTATGGCGTGCTACGTCCGCTGGACTTGATGCAGCCTTATCGTTTGGAAATGGGTACCAAATTGAAGAACGAGCACGGCAATGATCTGTACGATTTCTGGGGCTCAACGATTACGCAGGATTTGAATAAGCAGCTTAAGAAAAACAAAGACGACGTGTTACTCAATCTGGCTTCTAACGAATACTTCAAATCGGTTCAGATCGGCTTGCTGGACGCCAACGTGATCGCGCCCGTTTTTAAAGACAAAAAGAATGGCAAGTACAAGATCATTTCGTTTTTCGCCAAGAAAGCTCGCGGGGCGATGAGCGGTTGGGTGATTCGTAAAAAGATTACTGATCCGAAAAAGTTAGAAAAGTTCACCGAGTTGGGCTACCGATATTCTCCTGACGAATCTACCCAGAAGAACCCAGTGTTCTTACGCGACCAAACGTAGCGTTGATCAAGCGTAGCGTTGGGCGACGCTCTCGGTGATCCGTCAGCGAGGATGGGCCAACACACAGCTATTGAAAACAGTGGTGTTGGCGCCTCAGGGAGCGTGATCAAAAACTGGGGTTATTTCTTTATCGGTGTTAGATTCTTCATTAAATCAACGATTGCCTGAGCGTCTTGTTCGCAAGGCACCGTTGCGATTCCTTGAAGGCCAAAACACTCTTTGACGCTTCGCGACTCAAACCCGTCGCCAAGAATTTCGAAACTGTCTGTTGTGATCATTGCCGGGTGATGTACTCCACACGCATGACACAATTGCAAAATCTCTTTTCGTAGCACCGTAATGTAATTGGCAAACCTGGCGGCTTTGTCGACCGGGTCCAGTCCTCGCATCAACCATTTGTTCTGCGTTGCCACGCCGGTGGGGCATTTTCCGGTTTGGCAAATCTGGGCTTGAATACAACCGATCGCCATCATGGCTTCGCGGGCAACGCTGATCATGTCGCAGCCCATCGCCATCGCCAGCAGTGCTTCTTCGGGAAAGCCCAGTTTGCCCGATCCCATGAAGACGACTTTCTCATGCAAGCCTGATTTGGCGAACTCACTGAACACTCTCGCAAATCCCATTTTGAAGGGCAACGAAACGTGATCCGAGAACGTCAGCGGTGCGGCTCCGGTTCCGCCTTCTCCGCCGTCGATCGCGATAAAATCGACACCACGAGTTCCCGATTGCATCAGCGAAGAAAGCTCCCGCCAAAAATCCATTTCACCGACCGCCGATTTGATTCCCGTTGGTAGGCCGGTTTTCTCAGCGATCCGTTCGACGAAGTCCAGCATCTGGTCGGCGTTGGAGAACTCGTAATGAGAGTTTGGAGAGAGGCAGCTTTTTCCAATCTCGATTCCGCGAATTCCGGCAATCTCAGCGGTGACTTTCTTGGCTGGCAGAACGCCGCCTCGACCGGGCTTAGCCCCCTGGCTTAGTTTGACTTCGACGGACTTGACGTTGAACTTGTCACACGTCTCCAGAAAACGGACTTCGTCAAATCGTCCGTTGGGAAGTCGCGCGCCATAGTAACCGGTGCCAAGTTGCCACATCAGATCGCCACCGTGATCGTGATGCGGTGCAACTCCGCCTTCGCCAGTATTTTGAATGCAGCCCGCAAGCTTGCAGCCTCGGTTGATGGCTTCGACAGCCGCAGCCGACAATGAGCCAAAACTCATTGCCGAAACGTTGACAATCGATTCGGGCCGAAAGGCATGTTTGCGCTTCCGCGATCCACCAAGAATTTTGGCAACCGGGATTCGATATTGAGGATCGTAGTCTGGGTCCTCGGGCTGAGCATCGTGAAGCGGAAACGTGGATTGCTTGATAATCAAATAGCCGGGTGTCTGTTCAAGATCGTTGTCGGTTCCGAACCCGAAATAGTTGTTTTCTTTGTCGGCTGAACGATAAACCCAGTGACGTTGATCACGCGTGAAGGGGCGCTCTTCGTCGTTGCCCGCGACGATGTATTGGCGAAGTTTGGGGCCCAGCTCTTCGAGCAAATATCTTCCGTGACCAACGACGGGAAAATTGCGTAAAATTGGGTGGCGTTTTTGAAACAAGTCGTGGATGGCAATTGCCAACACCAGCAGCAACACAATTCCTAAACCTATCAACCAGCCCACACGAATCTCCCGGCTAAGTCAGCTACAATCAAACCCTAACAAACCTATATGTTACCAAATCCTTGCTTACTCCTGTACGTGGCCAACGGGCAATGAAGTTGAGTTCAGTTTGTAGAAAACCATTCAGTTGTTTGGTAGTCTAGACGCCGGTCGTTGGTCGGACCTTAGTCTTTCGCGTTTTGATTTCTTTGAGGAACCTATGCTTAGTTCATTCCGTCTTGCTTTGTCCCTGCTTATGGTTTCCACATCCGTTTTCTCAGTTACGGTGTTGAACGGTCAGGAGAAAAAGGAAAAGCAGTACATTGGTTCGATCGAAGTCGTTGATGATTCTTTCAACGAGTTGATCGCTAAAGACGAAAAGATTGAGGTCATCACGACTGGATTTCAATGGTCTGAGGGACCAGTCTGGATCAAGGCAAAAGGGCATTTGCTGTTCTCCGACGTCCCCCAGAATAAGATTCACAAATGGGATCCACAGGATGGGCATTCAGTGTTCATGGATCCAAGTGGTTTTGAGGGAGACAATGGTGAGAAGGAATCGGGCACCAATGGGTTGATGGTTGATGCCGACGGAAGATTGATCGCTTGCGACCACGGAAATCGCCGAGTCTATCGGCTTGAAGACGACGGCAGTAAAACGACCTTGGCCGAGCTCTATGAAGGCAAGCGATTTAATAGTCCCAACGATCTTGTCATCAATTCAAAAGGCGATATCTACTTTACTGACCCGCCTTATGGGCTCAGAGATAAAACCAAACGCGAACTTGATTTCAACGGAGTGTTTCGGTTGTCAGTCGATGGAACAGTTACGCTGTTGACCAGGGAACTGGAACGTCCCAATGGTATCGCGCTTTCACCCGATGAGAAAACGCTGTACGTGGCTCAGTCGCACCGCCCTGCTCCGGTTTTCATGTCTTATGCGATCAAAGAAGACGGTACAACTGATAACGAAGGCAAACTGTTATACAACAGCCTCAAGTTCGCTGAAGCTGGTGATCCCGGCATGCCTGACGGAATGTGCGTTGATGTCCAGGGGAATCTCTGGGCGACCGGGCCTGGCGGCGTGTTGATCATTTCGCCCGCTGGAAAACTACTGGGTAGAATTCTGTTGGGTAAGTCAACGGCTAACTGCACCTTCGGTGACGACGGAACGACGCTTTACATTACCTCAAGCGATCGGATTTGCCGAGTTAAGACAAAGGTCAAAGGACTTGGTTGGTAGCTGATTTGCAACCAAACTGAATCAGAATGCCAGCTCAAGAAACGCTTTTGCCGAGCGTTAAGGCATCGGATTTGTTCTTGCTTTTGAACGCAGGTTGTTCTCGGTTTCAAAAGGCCCAAGTTGCCAACTCGATATTTTGGATGTGACAAACTGAGCGTTAAACCATAGTAGCACGGCTGTCCCAGCCGTTTTTTTGCAGCTTG